>CAIRDU010000267.1 GCA_903877395.1 uncultured Planctomycetaceae bacterium | reverse complement strand
GTATCGCCTTCTTTTCTTCAAATTCCCGACGTAGCGGCATGAAGTTTTCCATGTGCGGTCCCGCCACAATCGCTCGCCCATGCCGCGCCGCTTCAAGAAAGTTCTGCCCTCCCGTTCCCGTTAGTGTCTTGCCAATAAAACATTCTTGCTGCCAGCGGAGGTGGGCGTGCATTCAGAGAGAGGTGTTGTGTTTGATCGTCAGGGACACCTGCGCGGCAGTTACCATCTGCTGCAGCCCGACCGCGTCAAACTGCTCGAAAAACTGATTCGTGAAGTGCTGGCAGAAACGGATTCCACAGCCCCCAACCAACGCGACTTGCAGGAACCGTCCCCATGAACCCCATGAATGTTCCCGCCGTGGATGGTCTGCCCATACATTCTGTGGCCTGCTCGCTCTTGGCCGTGCACCCGCTGGCTACCACCAATGCCGTCCTGAATGCGATTGCCACGCTGCTGCTCGTGGCTGGCTGGGTGTGCATCTGCCTGGGCAACTGGCGGGCTCATCGGGCGGCAATGGTCGCTGCATTTATTGTTTCGACCATATTTTTAGTCTGCTATCTGACCTACCACTTCCTCGTTGGCCATGTGCCGTTTGCCGGTCAGGGCGCCGTCCGCAGCGTCTATTTGGCGATCCTTATCACGCATATCATTCTGGCTGTGACCGTTCCCTTTCTGGCGATCGGGATGTTTGTGCTGGCTTTTCGTGGGCGTTGGACAGCCCACCGCAGGCTGGGTGTCATCACGCTTCCAATCTGGCTTTATGTCTCGATCACAGGAGTGGTGATTTACCTGATGCTCTACCAGATCTACCCCCAGCCCGTGCCACCAACTACAATTACCTGAGAAGCCACGGCCTGCACGCGCCGCTGCAATGGGTCTGCGTCCAAAAAGCATGAAAAGCATGAAAAGCATGAGCCGAAAAGCCGCAAAAGCAAAAAAAGTCCACGCCCCATCGCACGTGCTGCGTGTGGTGCTGCTGGCCGTGCCCATCCTGCTTGCCATGGCTGTGCTGACAGCCGGGGATGCCTTGGGTTGCCCCAACTGTAAGGATGCCATGTCCGACGGCGACCCCGAGGGCATGAATCTGGCGCGAGGCTACTTCTACAGCATCCTTATCATGCTCGCGATGCCCCTCACGCTGGTGAGTTCATTCGGCGCCTATGTGTGGCGTGAGATGCGCCGGCAAAAGCGAGCTGAAACCAGCGGGATCAATCCGCCAATCCATTGAGCGAGTTTCCATCAGACGCAGAGTTGCCGCTGGCACCGGAACCCAAGCGGACCTCCGGCAAATCGCGATTTGGTTCGCCTGCTGCGCCTCGCAACTATCTGGCCCGAAACGAGAAGCAGCGAGTGTTCTGGCGGCTCATGCCGCCCGCCTTGGTGATCCTGCTGGCTGTTGGATGGCTGGAGCGGGTCTATCTGCAACCGCAGCCCGTCGCCGAGCCGCCGCAGATCGATACGGTGGTCAAAATGGCGATGGTCACTCGCACGGTGGAGGATGCGGTG
>CAIRDU010000266.1 GCA_903877395.1 uncultured Planctomycetaceae bacterium | reverse complement strand
TCCGCGAGCGATCGCGGTGCGATGCGTGTGGGTGTTTTCATGGGTCTCATTTGAGTTTTACTCAACCGGTTTCAATCCAGCCGGGTGTTGCGATTCATCACCAATCATTCAGCCATCCCGCGTAGCCGCGCGATTTCGGCAGCATCCTTATCGCCACGGCCCGAGAGGCACACGACGAGAATCTCCTTTGGAGACCGCTTCGCTGCCTCCTGCACCGCCCATGCCAACGCATGGGATGTTTCAAGCGCTGGCAGAATGCCTTCTCGCCGTGCCACCAGATCGAAGGCATCCAACGCCTCGGCATCCGTTACGCTGGTGTACTCAACGCGGCCGGCATCCCGCCAGTAGCTGTGCTCAGGGCCAACGCCTGGATAGTCAAGGCCGGCCGACACAGAATGAACGTCTGCTGTCTGGCCGTCGGCATCCTGCAGCACATAGCTCAGGCTGCCGTGCAGAATGCCGGGGCTTCCGTAACTCAGGCTGGCCGCGTGATCCCCAGCCCGGCTCGACCGCCCGCCCGCCTCAACGCCCACCAGTCGCACTTCGGGTGCATCCACCAGCGGATAAAACATCCCGGCCGCATTGCTGCCGCCACCCACGCACGCCACCACGATGTCGGGTAGCCGGCCAAATTGCTGGCGGCACTGGGCATGCGTCTCGCGGCCGATTACCGACTGAAAATCGCGGACGATTCGCGGAAAGGGATGCGGCCCGACCACCGAGCCGATGATGTAGTGTGTGGTTTCCACAGAGCCCATCCAGTCTCGCATGGCATCGTTAATTGCGTCTCGCAAGGTGCGAGAGCCACTTTCCACCGGTCGCACTTCGGCCCCCATCAGCCGCATGCTTCGCACGTTTGAAGACTGCCGCCGAATATCTTCGGCCCCCATATAGACAACGCATTCCAAGCCAAACCTCGCGCACGCCGTGGCGGTCGCCACGCCATGCTGCCCCGCCCCGGTTTCGGCGATCACCCGTCGCTTCCCCATTCGTAGGGCCAGCAACCCTTGCCCCAACGTATTGTTGATCTTGTGGGCGCCAGTGTGGCTCAAGTCTTCTCGCTTGAAATAGATTCTGGCGCCACCAGCGTATTCGGTGAGCCTCTGGGCAAACAAAAGAGGCGTTGGTCGTCCAACAAATGCCGAAAGCAGACCATCCAGTTCTTTTGAAAATGCGGGGTCGGCAATGGCCTCACCATAGGCCCGCTCTAATTGATCCAGCGCCGAAGACAGCGTTTCGGGAACATACCGACCACCGTAGCGGCCAAACCTCCCAAGGGCATCCGGCACGCTAGACAACGGGGGCACGCTGGCGGGTGACTGCGTAGGAGACATTGGCATTTTTAAAGATGACCCGAAGAGAATACCTAAGGAGGAGAAATAATTGACGCGAGGCTAACCGGGTGAATTCTGGCTGTTTGTATCGCCGGCTACAATTGATCACTCAATTGTAGCCGGCAACCGCAGTGCTACCATCTCAAAACAACTCGTGAAATGGAAAACAATTGGCACTCTTTGCATTCATCCCGTACGCTAGCCATGTGCATTTCACCTCTCTCCATTTCACTTCTGCAGGAGATGGCCCATGCCTACCCTCGCGAATTCGCTTTCTCGCCGACGATTTCTAGGAGTTGCAGCCGGTTCTTTGGCTGCCGGATCTTTGGTGACTCGCTGCGTGACCACTGGACCAACCACAGCCTCTGCGGCACAAGCAGTTGCGCCAACCCCTGCAACCTCCGAAACGCTCGCCCAGATCCTGCATGCTTCGCTCTCGCCCACGCAAAAAAAAGCCGTCTGCGTTCCGTGGAACTTTGTGCATCCGAAATTTGGCCTGCTGCGGACTCGCGTGGGCAACAATTGGAACGCCACCGAGCCGGATGTAGCTGGGACATTCTTTTCTAAGGATCAGCAACGACTCGTGCGGGACATCTTTGAGCATCTCATCCAGCCCGAGTGGCACGCTCGTTTTGACAAGCAACTCGAGGACGATACCGGCGGGTTTGGGCACGAACAATCGATCGCTCTGATCGGCGAACCGGGCTCAGGCACGTTTCAGTTTCTGCTGACCGGACGCCATATGACACTGCGGTGCGATGGCGACTCCGCCGAGCACGTCGCCTTCGGTGGGCCGATTTTCTACGGCCACGATGCCGGCGGCTTCAACGAAGAAGCCAACCATAAAGGAAACGTTTTCTGGCCGCAGGCCGTGGCGGCCAATGGCGTCTGCGCGATGCTTGACGGTCGCCAGCGCGGCTTGGCAATGGTCGAAAAACTGCCTCGCGAAAATGCCATTGCGTTTCACGGAAAAAAAGAAGGTGCCATCGGTGGAATTCCCGTCTCGGAACTCTCGGGCGACCAGCGAGCCGAACTGGAGAAGGTATTGGCCGTACTGCTCGATCCATTCCGCACCACAGACCGCAATGAAGCCGCGCAATGCCTCGCCAAGCAGGGCGGCCTCGAGGCCTGCCGGTTGGCATTTTATCGGGAGGGAGATCTTGGCGACGACGGCGTATGGGATTGCTGGCGGCTGGAAGGGCCGTCTTTTGTCTGGCACTACCGCGGCGCGCCCCATGTGCACGTGTGGGTGAACATCGCCGACACGGCCGATGTCCCCACCAATGCGTAGCCGATACATCCCGATCGTCCTTCTGCGTGAGCAATCAGCGATCTCCCAAGCGATGCCCAACCCTTTCAATCTTTTTCACCTCAGTTTCCACTGAAGATATTTTCGCCCAAGCCAAGGCTGCTCCTCTATGCCCGACTGCTGCATCATCGGTGGAGGTATTATCGGCCTATCCATCGCTCGTGAACTGGCCGGTCGCGGCCTCTCGGTGCAGGTGCTCTCTCGGGATGCGGTTCGCGACACGGCATCGTGGGCGGCGGCCGGCATTTTCCCGCCCACCCCCACACCAGTTGTGGGAGATCCTGCGGTGTCTGCAGGCGATGCTTTCACTGCGTGGAGCGACCGGCTTCACCGGCAGTGGGCTCTAGAACTTTTGACCGAAACTGGCATCGATAACGGACTCACGGCGTGCGGTGGCCTACACGTCGCCGCAGGTGCTGCGGCCGTGGAGCGACTGTGTGCAGAATTGCTGGCGTGGCAGCGCAAGGGTGCTCGCTGCGAATGGCTCGATACAACGGGCGTGGTAGCCTGCGAACCGGCGTTGACTGGCGCCGCAGGGCAGGGCGGCATCCTAGGGGGCTATCTGCTGCCAGACGAGATGCAAATTCGTCCGCCACGCCATCTGGAAGCGCTGGAGCGATCCTGCCGCGACCGTGGCGTGGAGATTGTGCCCACAACGGATGTGCGCTCGATTGAGGTTCGTGCAGGCCGTATTGAAGGCGTGACAACTCCCAGCGGTGTTCGGACTGCGGGCTGTTATTGTCTCGCCGCTGGCGCTTGGTCCGAAGGCTTGGCAATGCCACTGGGCCTTCAGATCCAAACGCGGCCGATCCGCGGACAGATTGTGCTCTTGCGTCTCCCCCAGCAAATTCTCAAGCGAGTCATCAATCTGGGCCTTGAATATCTGGTGCCCCGAGAGGACGGGCGACTGCTGGTCGGCTCTACGATTGAGGATGCGGGCTTCGACACCTCCACTACGCCAGAGGCCATCCAACGCCTTCTTGTTTTTGTCCATTCCCTGCTGGGCGATCTGCCCAATGCCGTACAAGAACAGACGTGGGCGGGCTTGCGTCCCGGCTCGGTCGATGGTCGACCGTTTATTGGCAAGACACCGGCATGCACCAATGGATTTGTCGCGGCCGGGCATTTCCGCGCCGGATTGCACCAGTCCACAGGCACAGCTGTGCTTCTGGCAGATATGATCACGGGCTGCACCCCTTCAGTAGACCCGTCTGCATTCGATCCTGCCCGGCCACTTTTCGATGTTGATGCCAGCCCGAACAACGGCTCAAGTGCTAGGCCACCCGATTCCGTTGCAGCCTATCTGGCCCGCGCAGCAGCCGAGGCCAGCGATGCATCCAAGAATGTGCTCCGATGATGCCATCAACGATTTTCAACGTCTGAAGACCAGAAATGCAAGCAGATAGCATCCCGAACCAACGCCCCACTCGCGTGCGATTTGCAGTGATCGCCGTGAGCGTGGCCATGGCATTCATTCTGTACCTCGACAGAATATGCTTGGGCGAGATCGTGAAATCGGCATCATTCAAGGCAGAAATCCCTCTCAGTAAAGAGCAGATTGGCACAATCCTTGGGGCTTTCTTTTTTGCCTACGCGATTTTTCAGGTACCGTCGGGATGGGCCAGCGACCGGTTTGGAGCTCGCCCAATGCTCACCATCTACATTGCAGGATGGTCGTTCATGACAGCCCTGACTGGCCTCGCAGGGGGCTTCTGGGGCCTCCTTCTAGCGAGGCTTGGGTGCGGGATATTCGAGGCCGGGGCGTACCCCACAAGCGGTGCTGTCATCCGTCGCTGGACGCCGTTTTCACAACGCGCAAGGGCCAGCAGTCTGGTGGCGTTTGGGGGCCGTATCGGAGGAACCCTCGCCCCGTTGCTGACCGCCTTGATGATCGCACATTTTACCAACTGGCGACCTGCACTCTGGATTGACGGACTCGTCGGGCTTCTGATCGCCGGATTCTACTGGCACATCGTCCGAACCCGCCCAGAGGACCACCCGCGATGCAATCCGGCCGAACGCGCACAACTCCCGAGCACCACAGGTGAGCAACCGCCCTCACTTGGCGTTCTGCTCAATGTGCTCGTGGCCGCGTGTCGCAATCGAAGCATCTGGCTCAACTGCGTGGTGCAAACCGCAAGCAATATTGGATGGGCGTTTTTAGTCACGTGGCTCCCAACCTACCTCACCGAAGTCAGGGGCGTCGAAGCCGTCGAAGGGGGGCGAATGGTAACGATCGTACTCGGGTGCGGCATGGTGGGGATGCTCTGCGGAGGTGCGTTCTGCGATTGGTCGACGCGAATGCTGGGGCAGCGGGTGGGCAGAATCGCGCCCATCGTCACAGGAAGCGCTCTGGCAGGCGGAGCGTATCTCATGTGCCTTTGGGCCACTAGCGCGTGGACTATTGTGGCATGCTGTGCGGTTGTATCATTCGGAACCGACTTGGGAAACGCGTCGTCGTGGGCGTTCATTCAAGATGTGGGCGGCCGGAACGTGGGCACCATCGCCGGATGGGGCAACATGTGGGGGAATTTTGGTGCCGCCACAGCCGCAAAAATGCTACCATGGGTGTTGGCGAACATGGATGCCAACAGAGACTGGCACGAAGTCTTTCTGGTGTGCGCAGCCAGTTACGGTGTGGCCATCCTGGCTGCTCTGG
>CAIRDU010000265.1 GCA_903877395.1 uncultured Planctomycetaceae bacterium | reverse complement strand
CGAGATCTTTTCGGCGGGCACCTTGAGCAGCAGGCTGTAGAGGTCGACCATGTCGAGCATGTGCAGGTTGGGCCGCATCTGCACGCCGCCAAAGACGGTGATGGTGCCATTATTCATGGCGTGGTTGGTGAGAATATTCACCGTCAGGTCGAGTCGCTGTCGTGGCGAATAGCCGCAAATTGTGGCCGGTCGTACGGCCACGGTGGTGAACGTGGGCGATTGCTCGGCCAGCAGCACAGGCTCGCACATCGCTTTGTATTTATTGTAGAGCGACACGGGCACGAGCGGATGATCTTCGGTTACCTGTGGTGAATCACTGACGCCGTAGACGCTGCCGGATGAGGCGAAGATGAACCGACGAACTCCTTCAGCCTTGCTGATCTTCACCGTCGGCCCGAACGAGTCGTAGTTCACCGACTGGCTCAGGGATGGATCCAGTTCGACGCTTGGGTCGTTGGAGATGCAGGCCAGATGGATGACGGCATCGCAACCGCAAACAACCTTCCGCACGAGGTTTTGATCCCGGATATCGCCCGGGAAGACTTCGAGGCTCGGATGCTGACTTACGGCCGCAAGAGACTCTTTTCCGTAGATAAAAAGATCCAGCACGCGAACGCGATAGCCCTCTTCGAGGAGGCGAGGCACGAGTACTGAACCCACGTAGCCGGCCCCACCGATCACAGCCACTGTTTTCAATGAATCTTTCAAAGCGTTGTCGTCAGCGGTGTGGGATGCGTTCATAAGACTTTACCATCCGTCATTCTACTTGAGCAGCGATTCGATCTGCTTGCAGAAGGCCACGCGGTCGATTGGGTCGCGGTTGGCGACGGTTGCCACGGCCAGTGCTCCGGCGGCATTGCCCGCAAATCCGACGATATCGATCGGTGCCCGTTGGGCTGCAAAGAGCGCCGACACTGACAAAAACGCATCCCCTGCGCCGATCCGATCGACCACTTTGCCAGCCACGGCAGGAATCTCGCTGAACCCGTCGGCAGGATCGCAGCAGAGGCAGCCGTTTTTACCTCGGGTCACAATGAGCCGACCGCATTTGAGTTTTTCGTAGACCCCTCTGACCAGTGGCCGGATCGCAGCATGCCGGTCGCGAGACTCAATTCGCACTTCGTGTTCGGTTGCCGTCATGTAATCCACGCCCATGTATTTCGAGAGGGCGTGGTGACCGAGGTTGCCTGCATTGCACTGTGCATTCACGGCCAGAAACTTTGCGTGCTCCCGAATGATTTTGCGTGCGCGATCGCTGAGCATCGAGTGGCCAAAGTCAATCACGATCACAAGATCGTAGTTCGGCACATGTGCCATCAGAGCCTGGCAGACGGCCTCGTCTTCCTCTGGAGCGAGGGGCGAGTCGTTGATCTCGTAGATCTCCATGAGCTTGAGAAAAAAGTAGTTTTCAACGAGTCTCCGCTTGACGATCGTGGGAGAGTTTTTCCGGTGAAGGAAAATCCGACGGATATTTGTCCGGAGTTTGTCCTCGATAAACGCCTCGTGGGAGTTTTCTGTGCCCAGTTGCGTCAGCACGGCCACTTCGTCGCAAAAGCTCGACACGTGGTTTGCGGCCGCCAGAATGCCCCCTGCAAATTGTTCGCTGGACAGTCGCTTCACGACCATCGTCGGCTCCTTCGACGACTTACCGATTGCCTCGCAGTACATATATTCGTCGATGATCGGCTCACCGATCAGCAGCACCTTGAGGCCTCTGGCCTTCTGCACGTAGTCGAGCACGGATTCTGCGGAATGCTTTCGGGCAAAGTCAGCCAGATAGGCCTGCACCTCCGGTGGCAGCACGCTCATGTGTTGGTTGATCAGGCTCGTGGAGCTAAACGTGTCGCCGCTCGTGATGGCCAGTCGTCCGCCGACCGCCCGGACCGCTTCCTCTTCCTCCAGAATCTTCCCTGTCACGTCCTTGGAGGCATCCTTGTAGTCGGGCCCCTTCACGTAGACATCAGGACGCAGTAATTGGATCGCTTCGATGGCTGACGGAGTTGGATTGATCGCGACAAAATCGATGCACTCGAGGCCGGCGAGCACCTCGGCCCGCAGTTGTTCGGTGAAGGCTGGGCGGTGCGGGCCCTTGTTGACGTAACGATCGGTTGTGAGCGTGACGACGAGCACATCGCCCATCGCCTTGGCTTCTTGGAAATACCGCAGATGGCCGACGTGCAGCAGATCAAATACGCCATGGCAATGCACGATCCGACGTTTCTGGCCACGGAGGCCAGCCAGCGTGGCCGCTAATTCCGGCAGCGTTTTGATTTTGGTATTGGCTTGCATGTGCTGGCGGCTCGGTGAACGCTTCGGTGGTTTCGTTTTCCGGATAATCTACAGCATGGACGGGCGAGCCTGAAGAACTGCCATGGTTTGGCAAAGCCTATCGAAATCCAGCTCGAACCGCTTGAAAAGAATCGGAAAGGAGCCTGTTTGACGTTCTATCAATTTCTTGATGCATCCAGAAT
>CAIRDU010000264.1 GCA_903877395.1 uncultured Planctomycetaceae bacterium | reverse complement strand
GATTACGTGCGTTGGGCCTGAACGATGCGTGGCAGACCGGCCATATCTAGAAGTGTCGGCCCGCGGGTGAATTGCCCGTGGGATGCCACGATTGCTTCAGCCGCAGCGAAAACAGCCGGTCCGATTTCAACAATGAGCCAACCGCCCGGCACCAGCTTTTGGGCCGCAGTTGCAACCAGACGCTGGATCACCTCAACCCCCGTTGGGCCTGCGACAAGCGCCGCTCGCGGCTCATACAACCGGACATCCCTTGGCAGTGAGTCAAATTCATCTTCCCGCACGTAGGGAGGATTGCTGACGATGACATCCCATGGCCCAATAGCCTGCGGGTGATCGAGCAGATCGCACTGGAGACACTCGATCCGATCCGCAAAGCCATGCCTGGTGGCGTTGTCGCGGGCCACCGCGATCGCGTCGGCCGACGTGTCGGTGGCTGTGATCGCAGCCGTAGGCAACTGTTTGGCCAGCGCAATGGCGATCGCGCCTGAGCCTGTGCCCACATCTACAATACGCGCCGCCGCCAGAGGCCGACAAATATCCAGCACTCGCACGACCAAGCCTTCTGTCTCAGGCCGTGGCACAAGTACGGCTGGACTAACGCGAAATGGCAGCGAGAAAAACTCGCGGCTGCCAACCAGATAGGCAACTGGCTCACCGTCGCCGCGACGCTTGACCAACTCGCGAAAGCGGCTTCGCTGGGCGTCGTCAACTACTGTTTCAAACGCAGTGTAAATTTCGATTCGCTGGCACCCGCGCACACTCGCCAGCAACACTTCGGCATCCAACCGGGGCGAATCGCTGCCTCGCGTCGCGAGCCAATCGGTTGTCCACGTGAGCAATCGGCCCACCGTCCACGCGTCGGTGCTGATGGCGTTCATGGCGACTACGCTCCCGTTTGGAGAGATCCGGTAGAGCCCTTTGAAGAACGCTCCATTTCATTTTTTCGCTGCTGACGAGCATGCTGTTCGATCGCTTGGATCACCATCCCGAGCCGTCCAGCAAGCACTTGATCCAGCGTGAAACTCTCGTTGATCCGGTGGTCTGTGAGACGGTTTTGCGGAAAGTTGTAGGTACGAATGCGCTGGCTGCGATCGCCCGACCCCACCAGCGTGCGACGCTCGGTGGCCCGCTTTTCGTGCTCAACACTTCGCCTCAGTTCATAGAGCCGAGTCTTGAGCACTCGCAATGCCTTGGCCAGATTTTTGTGCTGGCTCTTTTCGTCTTGGCACTGCACAACTAGCCCGCTTTCCAGATGCGTGAGCCGCACGGCCGATGCCGTCTTATTCACGTGCTGCCCACCGGGGCCGCTGGCACAGAAGAGATCTTTGCGGTATTCGTCCGGCGCGATCGACACCTCCACATCCTCCGGCTCCGGCAGCACGGCCACGGTGGCCGCCGACGTGTGGATGCGACCTTTCGTTTCAGTGTCGGGCACCCGCTGCACGCGGTGGCCTCCGCTCTCGAACTGCAACTTGCGATACACCCCTTCGCCGGACACGCCCAGCACGAGTTCCTTAAATCCGCCTAATTCGGTTGTACTGGCATCCAGTACCTCGATATCCCAACCCTGCTCAACGCCATAGCGTCTGTACATCTCGTAGATGTTCCGCACGAACAGGGCCGCCTCATCGCCACCGGTGCCCGCGCGAAGCTCCACGATACACCGTGAGCGATCGGCGTCCTCATCGTCAGAACACGCATCAATCAGCTCATTCCACTCCCGCTCGCGGCGGTGCTCCAAATCTGGCAACTCTGCCTGAGCCAAAGCCCTGAGATCGTGATCGTCGCCCTTACTCATCTCAAGATGCTCGCGGATATCCCGTTCAAGCAGGACAAAATTCCGATATTTGCGCGCCATTTTTGCGAGGCTACCGTGCTCGCGGGCCACAGCGGCAAGTCGCTGCGGCTGAGCCAGCACATCAGGGTCGATGAGTGCCCGCTCGAGCGTCTCGAAGTGGGCAAGCTTGGCTTCGAGCTGGTCACGCATGAATCAATGCCCACAATCAATAGTCAAGAGGCTCTATTCTCCAAGAGACCTCAAGGGCGTCTCGATGGGGCGGTGCCTCTCGAAGAGGGGAATGCCTCAGGAGGAAGCCGCTTCCGCAGGTGTGACAGGCTGCTTCTTAGGCTTCTTGAGACTAGCGTAGCCGGCTTCGGCAAACTTCGATTTAAACTT
>CAIRDU010000263.1 GCA_903877395.1 uncultured Planctomycetaceae bacterium | reverse complement strand
TGGTCCCTAGGTATTCGAGCGTTGTGCCGGCGGAAGTGGATGTCAGCACTTCCCTGACCCGCGGCATCCGACTGAATATTCCGCTGGTCAGTTCGCCGATGGATACGGTGACCGAAAGCGAGATGGCCATCGCCTTGGCACAGGAAGGCGGGCTGGGTGTCATCCATAAAAATCTGTCCATCGAGCGGCAGGCCGAAGAGGTCGACAAGGTCAAGCGAAGCGCCAACGGCATCATCATGGATCCCGTCACTCTGCCCCCCACGGCCACTGTGGCCCGGGCGAGGGAGGTTATGGATCAGTACAACATCTCGGGAGTCCCGATTACGGGCGATGGCCGCCGGTTGGTGGGCATCATCACTCGCCGCGATCTTCGGTTTCTAGAGAGCGGCGAGACTCCGATCACCGACATCATGACTTCCGCCGGGCTCGTAACGGCGACGGGCAATGTCACGCTCGACGAGGCCGAGAAGATCCTGATGGCCAACAAGGTGGAGAAGCTCCTATTAGTTGACCCAGCCGGTCTCCTGACCGGCCTGATCACGATCAAAGACATCGACATGATGAAGCGGTTTCCAGATGCTTGCAAAGATAAGCAGGGTAGACTGCGGGTTGGTGCGGCGGTTGGGGTGTTCGACTACGAACGAGCGGAAAACCTCATTGCAAAGGGAGTTGACGTTCTCGTCGTGGATTCGGCGCACGGCCATTCCTCGAACGTAATCGAAACAGTTTCGGCAATTAAGAAACGCTGGGGGATTGAGGTTATTGCGGGAAACGTGGCAACTCGGGAGGGCTGTCGGGATCTTATCAAGGCTGGAGTAGATGGAGTCAAAGTTGGGATAGGTCCCGGGTCGATCTGTACTACGCGGGTCATCTCTGGAGTTGGCGTTCCCCAGATCACGGCGGTTTGGGAAGCAGCGAAGGAGGCGGCCGGTGCCGGTGTGCCGGTGATTGCCGACGGAGGTATTCGCTACTCGGGAGACATCACAAAAGCGATTGCGGCTGGAGCCCATGCCTGCATGGTGGGCGGACTTCTGGCCGGTGTTGCGGAAAGCCCAGGACAGACCGTGCTCTACCAAGGGCGCACGTTCAAGGCGTACCGTGGTATGGGATCGCTCGGAGCGATGGTTCAAGGATCCAGCGAACGCTATCGGCAACGAACAACGGGACGCGGCGGAGACAAGTTGGTGCCGGAGGGAGTTGAAGGGCGAGTGCCTTTCAAAGGTCCTTTGAGCGTGTTTGTGTATCAGCTCGTTGGCGGTCTGCGGGCCGGCATGGGCTATTGCGGCACGCGGACAATCGATGAGCTCAGGCGAGATGCCCAATTTATCCAAGTTTCTTCGGCCGCCGTGCGAGAAAGCCATCCCCATGACATCGTTATCACGCAAGAAGCTCCGAACTACAGTGCGGAGCACAAGCAGGCCGACTGACATCGCTGCGACCAGGGTCGCTGTGGCGGTGGCCCTCGCCATGCTGACTGTGTTTCCTGCCTCTGCCGACCAGTGGAGGAGCCTCGACCGGCACCCCATTGCAGCGGAGCAGGCCCAGCCAGCTTTCGAACACGTGCAGGATGGCCGTAAGGAGGGCGACGCGATCGACTTGGTATCGGTCGATACAGGTGCCGAAGGCGACGCAACCGAGGCAGATGATGACAAGAGTAACAGCAGTGCCTGCGGCGCCGCGTCCAAGGATTGTCGGGAGGCCCTGCAGTTTTTGCGGGACGACCGATTGGCAAATATTGGCTTGGATATTCGGGTGAGCGGCCGGGCCGGCAACGATTATCCCTGCGAATGCCGTCTCGAAGGGGAAACTTTTGAACCTCGACGGTTCGCCGCGACGATGTTTACGTGGAAAGCCGCCGGCTACTGTCACAAGCCGCTGTACTTTGAAGATTGGAATCTGGAACGCTACGGTCACTCGCGCGGATGGCTAGCCGATCCGTTTGTGTCGGCAGCGCATTTTTTTGTGACGCTGCCCGTCCTTCCCTACAAGATGGGCGTCGAACTGCCGTGGGAGTGCGTTTATCCGCTTGGTTATTACCGCCCAGGCAACTGTGCACCGTGGACGTGTCCAGCCGTACCAATCAGCGTGCGAGGCATGGCGATCGAAGCGGCCACCGTCACGGGCATCGTCTTCCTGCTGCCGTGAGCGTTGTGGCCGTCACTGTTTCCGGATGGTTGCAATGTAGGCGTAGCGTTTGGCCACCGAATCAAACGTCACGTCACCGCGGCCTGAGCGGCCCAACTCTACGAGCGCCTCGTGCACTTCTGGCCGGTAGTGAACGTGAAAGAGGCTGAGCCATCGCTTGAGGCCAGCCGCAAAGAAGGCCGGCAGTCCCCGCTGGTCCCAGAAATCCACAATCAACAGCGTGCCACCTGGCCGCAGGTTTGCCATGGCCGCGTCGATTGCACCAGGCCACGTTGGAATCATGGACAGGCAATACGAGAAGAAAATCGTATCAAACGGCTCGTTCCGCCCAAACATCCGCTGGGAGTCAAGCTGCTCGGCCAATCCCTGCCGCAGCACGATCTGACCACTACCCCGTCGCTTGATCTCTGCCAGGGCACTGTTTTGAGCAGCAGTCTCCAGCATCTCGTGCGATGCGTCGAGGCCGTAGAGCAGGCCGTGGTCGCGGCGGCCTGCCAGCTTGATGAGGTTGCGAGCGGTGCCACAGCCCACTTCCAGAGTGGCCGTTGTGGGCGATGTGACCACCTTGTCGAGAAGGCGGTCGCGGCCGAGCAGGTAGTAGCGGCGAGTGAGGTCGTAGATGTGCCGCGTGAGACGGTACATCCGATCCATGGCAACTGCTTGGTCGGCGGGCCCGCTGCCCCTGTTGTTGGAGGACGACGTGTGCTGTGCCGGGGAATTCGGGGCCGATGGAGATGAATCGTTCATAGAGGGCCCGGCTGTGCGGGAATTTTTTGATAGAGATGAAACATGCCGTAGATTGCCGAACGATCTCGCTGGTGCAGTTCCAGCGACCGCTCTAGGTTGTAATAGAAGTGGCTGTGCATTTTCGGGGAGAGCGATGCTTCTACGGGCGATTGCTCGCCTGCGGTACGAAAAATCACTCGCGTGCCTGGGCCGCCGACCCTAGCGATGTGCCCCCACAGTTCCTTAATGACGTGCGGCGGCATCCAGTCTTGGCTATCGAGCAGAATAAAACCGTTGAGGCTGCCGGGTTGCTCCGTATGCAGGTGGTCGGCCAGCGAGGCCACATGCGTCTCCACCCGGTCTACGCACGACCGGATCGTTTCGTAGTGTTCCGGCTTGAGATAGTCGGGGATGGCCTTGCGTTCGGCGTGGTCGTAGCGACGGCCAAAGGCCTGCCACGCAAAGTAATTTTCCTCCAGCGGAAAGCCACAGGCAAGCCTGCGCACCCGTTGCTTGTACATGTCAAACAACTTGCTGCCGCTGTTGCCCGATTCCTTGAGCATCGCCGCATGCTGGCTTGGCGGGATACCAAGGCTGTAAACGGCCACAGGCTGGCGGCCCAGCCATCGCACGAGCTTGTTTTCGAAGAGCGGCCCGAACGTGTCGTCAAAGATGCGCTCCTGCTCGGCGATCGTCTTGGCTGCCACAAGACGTGCGGGGTCGCGGCCGGTGGCCCTTGCGATGCCATGCACAATCCGAAGAAACTGTCCAAGTTTTGCCTGGTTGTAAAGGCCTCGCTTGAAGTAGCTGATTCGCTTTGGACCAATTGCCTGTCCGGGCCAGTCGCTTGTCTCCCAGTATTTTTTTGTCTGCGGATCGAGGTGATCGCGGATGAAGCGGCGGTAGTTGGGCACGTTGTCCTTGTGCTGGCCAAACCCAAAGAAATTGTAGAACGAATCGTAGTCGGGCAGATACTTAATGGCTGCCAACTTCAGTCGCGTGAGGCACATGTGGTTGGCGTTGAGATCCACCGCCACGATTCGCTTGGGTCGATGCACCAGATAGTTAAGCACATTGCATCCGCCGCTGGAGATCGTCAGCAGGCTCGATTCGGGTCCCATCTGGATCGCATCGGCGTCCACTCGCGGATCTTCCCAGATTTGGTTGTAAACAAAACCTTGAAACCAGAGCGTGAACATCCGTTCGAGCAAGCCTCGCTTGCTGACCAGCCTGTGATGGTGAACGGCTTTTTTAAGGTGGGTTTTTGTGGTCGGTTGCACTGCAAGGGTAGGCATGGCTGTGCCGGTGGGAAAGTGTCAGTGAGCAGGAACGTGTGAGCGAAACGAGAAGGCGTTGCTGTGTGACCGAAGTCGTAGAGCATAGCCCAGCCAGCGGCCGTCTGTTGAGGGCAGTTGCCAAATCTGGGGCCGGAGTGTGGCTGGCCCTGTGAATTCAGCCCGCGGGGGGAGGGCTCGCGGGCGCCGGGGCACGGCGGTCGATTTCGGCCATCAGCGTGGTCACCGCTTTGACCAACGCTTGCCCCAACTGCACTACCGCGGCCTCCGAGGCCTCTCGTTCGGCGGTGACCTCTCGCACACGGGCCGCGAAGGCGTCGGCCGTTTTGAGGGCTGCTTGTGCGTCTTTCTGCCAGTCCTTGAGATCATCTTCGATGGCTTTGTTGTCGTTGTTACCAGGTTGAATCTGGCCACTCCTGAGGTCCTCAAGGGCACCCTTGAACTGCTTGGTCATCGCCTCGGCGGCCCCAATGTCGCTGGTGAGCATCCGTCGGATAAAAGCCATGCCATTGACATCAAACGGGAGTTTTTTTCCGTTGGTTTCAAAGACACTGCTGCCTCGCATGGCCATATCGCCGTCTGTCAGCGGCCGGCGCGACACAACCGAAGTAATTGAAACAACACCAGCCATTTCAAGATCCTTGGCCGTTTCAAGATCGAACGTGGCAGTGTCTTCAGGCTCAAACTGCCGTGGCTCGGCAGCGTTGCCTTCCGCAGGAGGAAAAACGTGCGGCTGCGTGAATGTGACGGTGGCCCAGTAGAGTCCCGGTGCAATCTCTTTGTTTTGAAGCGCTGAAACCAAGTTGCCTACTTCTTCGTCGGCCACAGGCTCTTCATGCGAGGTGACTTCCCTAAGCTTTTTTTCGAGATCCTTGAGGATGTCCTCTGGGTCGGTTTTTTTGTCTCCATTGGGAGTGGCTTTATAGAAAGCCAACCACCGGTCGATCGGCAAATTTTCGTAGATCGTGACCTCGTCGTGGGGCTTGGCCCAGAGCGTCGCGTCGTTCTCTGTGGGAGCAATTGCGGCCGATATTTGAAACGTGTTTTTATCTGCGGCGTCCACGTTGAACACGCCCAGAAATCTGCCGCCCTCTTCAATGCCGATGGTATCAAAGACGAAGAGTTCTGCCCCAGGATTGATCGACGGATTGTCGATGCCCTCGATTGTGATGCTGCCGGCCTTGTCGTTCGTTGGCGGCTGGAACGTCGCCTTCTCCCAAGAGCGACCGCGCCAGGTGTTGATTCGATCGCGCACCCGCTCCCAACGAACCTGCTCCTTCGCGAGGGCAGCCACCGACTTTTTCTTTCCATCATTGCCTGGGTCGGCCTTCAGGAAGCCGTCTTTGTCCCGCACCATCGCATCGCGCTCTTTCGCAATGGCCGACTGATAGGTGGCGATGACGGCTCGCCACGCACGCTCTCGTTCGGCCAGCATGCCTACAAGATAGGTAAAGCCCACGGCCGCCAAGAGCACCAGCCATGCCCCGGCTATGGTGCCCCAGTGCCACCCCTTGGAGCCCATAGCCAACGTCACAACGCCGGTCAGGAAGACAACTGCAATCAGGGCCAGCAGGACAAGCGGCATGCACCACCATTCAGAAAATAATGAGAAAACAAACGCCAACAGCGATTATGGCAATCGCGAAACGGTGATCGAGTGAGGGCCATCATAGCTTCACGCTCGCTGTCGGCCTACCCTATTTGCCACGCTCTTTATCCGTGCCGCAGTTTTGTCTTTTGCTGAGCGTGCGTTGCATCTAGTCGACCCTCCTGCGGCGCGAGTGTCGCCTGCGGGCGACACTCGCGGCCTGCGGAACGTGAGTCGCACCGCGCTGGGATTTCGTCTCGTGTCGTAAAAACACAGTGAAAAGCCTTCTGCGGACGGCTCTGTGCCAGCGATCGGAAATGCGGCATCCCAAATGCACTGCCTTGCTGGAGCCCCTTCTCCGCCTGATTGCCGTTTGAAAAGGAAGAACCCATGCGCCGTGCCACCGAGTATCCAGCCATTGCCACCAAGTATCCAGCCGTTGCCACCAAG
>CAIRDU010000262.1 GCA_903877395.1 uncultured Planctomycetaceae bacterium | reverse complement strand
TCCTGGTGCAGTCCCGTTACAGAAAGGCCCTCAGAAGCCTGCGCAATTTGCCTTGGCTCGGATCTGGAGCTAGGGTCTAGCCGATCGCATTCTTGAGTATCCCCCTTATCCCTAGGCATCTGTTTTATGAATACTTCTGCCACGCCTCGTCGCATTGCTTTGGGATTCCTGCTCGTTCTGCTGTTCACCGTGCTCTTGGGCGCGATCGCTCTTTGGAGCATTTGGGGAATCAACGAGAGATTTTATCGAGTAGCAAGTAACACCGTGCCCTCTGTCGTGGCACTCAAAAGTATCAATCAACTGAACTCGTCAGCGAGATCGTACGCGAGGCGGTTCTCCCAGTTAGACCCGCTTTCTCCGCTACGATCCGGGGCAAAAGCCAAATACATAACCGCTCAACAGCAGGGGGACGAACTGTGCAAAGAGTACGAGCCACTCATATCAGATGCCGAAGACGCTAAACTCTTTTCGGAGGCACTCTCAGCTCGCGTTCAACTGTTTGAGAAGATCGAGAAAACATTTGAACTTGCGGCTGCAAAAAAATCGGCAGAGGCAGCCGCGTGGCTCCTCACAGAAGTCGACCCTGCCGATGAGAAGTGTGTCGCTGCCTTCGATGCAACGACACAGTACAACCTCACATTGTCACGTACAAGCATGGCTGCGGTGCGACAGTTAGTGGCATCGAGTTTGATCGTGATCAGCGCTGTGCTGCTGACTGCCTTGCTCCTCGGTTCTCTGATTGGATGGAAAACGGTGAACACCACCCAGAAAGCGTTGACGGCGATCGCTGAAACAATTCGGTCAGGTATTGAAAAGACTAACCGAACGCTCGCGGCAATCTCCGACTCGCTCCAAGAAGGCGCTGACCAGACAGCGGTCAGCTCGGAGCAGCTATCAGCGTCGAGCAGAGCATTGGCGGCCGGTACCAGCGAGCAGGGAGCCTCCGTGACTGAGACGAGTGCGTCGCTGGAAGAGATTTCCGCCATGATTCGCAGTACGGCCGACAACGCCATGAAGGCCAAGGACTTTGCGAGTCAGGCAACCAATGCAGCCCAGTCGGGTAAAAATGCGATGCTGGAGATGAATGTGGCCATGCAGTCGATTGAAGCCTCCAGTCTGGATGTGGCAAAGATCGTGAAGAACATCGACGAGATCGCTTTTCAGACCAATATTCTCGCGCTCAATGCCGCAGTGGAAGCCGCCCGTGCCGGTGAGGCTGGAGCGGGGTTTGCGGTCGTGGCCGACGAGGTGCGATCGCTCGCCCAACGCAGTGCAGCAGCCGCCAAGGAAACCGCTGAAAAAATCGAAACGGCGATTGCCAGCACCAAACGAGGATCAAAAACGTGCACGAACGTCGACGAATCCCTGGAAGAAATCGTGAAGAAAGTGTCGGCAGCCGATGTGCTTGTGGCAGAGATTGCAATGGCTGCCAAGGAGCAGGCCCAGGGGATCAAGCAGGTGGACATCGCCATGACCCAGATGGACAGGGTCACCCAGGGCAATGCATCGAGTGCGGAACAGACCTCAAGTGCGGCCGAACAGCTCAACAGCCAAGCCAAGTTGCTGCAGGACAACGTCGAACACCTGCGAGCACTCATCAACGATGCGTCGCAATCTTCGGATAGGCATGAGTCCAACGGCGTCTCGAGTCGCAGAACGCCTGAGCCATCCCGTCGAAAGACACGGCCCACCACCGGCGGTGCCAAAGCCGCATTGCAACGAGAAATCTCTGGGCGACAGGGTGCGGATTTCAATCGCACTGTTTTTCAGCCATCCCCGCAGATTGTAATGCCTGGTGACGCGCCGTCGCCGACAGATAAAGAAGACAGTCACTTCCGAAATTTTTGATCGACTCCTCTGCTGTCAAGCATAGACTCAGCAGCAGCGGCACAAGTACCAGCGTGACGAGCGTTGAGACGAGCAGTCCACCCAAGAGCACGACACCCAGACCCCGATAGAGTTCGCTGCCGGCGCTCGGGAAAAGAATGAGCGGGAGCAGTCCCAGCACCGTTGTGAGCGTGGTCATGAAGATTGGACGGATGCGGTTGCGAACGGCTTCGAGGATCGAGTCGTTGGCCGCCTGGCCCCGGTTGCGAACTAGGTGCAACGACTCGTACACGATCAGGATCGGGTTGTTGACGACGGT
>CAIRDU010000261.1 GCA_903877395.1 uncultured Planctomycetaceae bacterium | reverse complement strand
CTCGAACAACTTGCCGAAGCCAGAGTGCCGCCTGTGCCGCAGGCCAAGCGATTCAACGACGGCGTGCGAAGGAAGTTGCATCCTCGATTGCTGGCTCTCCACATTGTTGAGTTTGCTTTCGGGGCGACAGGGTGGGCGGGAATGCATCTGTGTGCGGCGCTGTTTGCATCGCTCCATTTTACGGTGACCGGCAAATGGCCGGACACGGCCGACAAAACTCAGGCATGAAAAAGCAGTACAAAACATCAGAAACAAACGCCGGTGCGATGCCGGTGGCGAATGGTTGGGTTGCGGGCCAACAGACAATTCCCGCTGGTTGTTGGGGGTGCGGTTGTTTCAAATGTGGATTCTTCCACCGCGAACAGCCGTTCAAAACGAGGAGTGTGGAATGAATGATTTATCGCGGGTTGGGCAGACGGCTGCCGAGACGGTGAGTGTTTCAAAGCAGGCGTTGGTCGACAGCTTCACGCAAGCGTGGACCCAAGTGATTTTGCTCGCGCCGAAGATGGTGGCGATGGTAGTGGTATTGGTGGTTGGATACGTCTTGGCCCGTTGGGTTGGCAGCGTCATTGCAGTTGTGAGTGAGAAAATCGGTTTGCAGACGGCAGCGGAGAAGAGTGGTTTGGCCAAGTCGATGCACGATGTGGGCATCCGCCGACCGTTGCCTTCGATTGTGGGCGGCCTCGTCTTCTGGCTTCTGATGTGTGTTTTTGTGATGGCAGCCTTCAATATCCTAGGCCTCGACAGCGTCTCGGCAGCAATGGGTGAAGTTGTCAATTACATACCGCGTCTGCTTGTGGCAACGGTGGTGGTTGTCATCGGCTTATTGGCGGCGACATTTCTTCGCGGTGTCGTGGCGACGAGTGCTGACCGCGTTGGTCTGACGTATGCAGAATATCTGGCCGGCGGCTGCTACTGGGTGCTTTCGTTGCTGACGTTCATCGCAGCTTTCAATCAGTTGGGCATTCAGTTTGCCCTGCTCGAAAAGCTGATCCTGATCGGCTCGGCTGGCCTTTCTGCCGGGTTTGCGTTGGCCTTCGGCTTGGGCGGACGGGATGTGATGTCGGGAATTCTCTCCGGCTACTACGTTCGCCAGCGGCTGCAGGCGGGCGACACCGTGAGCGTGGCAGGTTTTGAGGGCACGGTTCGCGAGGTAGGCCCGGTCGCCACGGTGATCGAGACGCGCGAAAACGGGATCGTCAACAGGCACTCGGTGCCCAATGCCAAGATGCTGCAGGAGGCTGTGCGGTAAGTATTGAGCAGACAGATTTCCAGCAGGGTTCCCAACGAAGTCTGACAGGCTGTGCGAAATGAGTCCGCCTGCCTGAACCAAGCGACGAGGTTGCCAAGTCCCTCGTCCATCGAAAACTAGATTGGCTCCATGCAGGGCCCGCGGTGCGAAAGTGCCGCGGGCTTTCCTGCTTACTCGGCAGAGGCGAGCAGTTCATCGCGTATGGCACCACGGAGAACTTCTTCCAGAGCCACCAGGGTGCGGGCGACCGTGGATCCGTCGAGCACTCGATGATCGTACGTGAGTCGCACGTCGATGGAGCCATCCGAATCAAAGGAACTGTAGTTGATGTTGGTCGTCAGAGGCGACAGCACATGCAGTCCGGCTGCTCCAGCGGCGGCCACTACGCTGATGGCAAACGTGCCGAAGAAATGGGCTCGATAGCCGCCGTCGGAATAAAGCCCCAGCCACCAGACGAAGTTCCGCAGCGGCCATGGCAGCCGGCTCAACGTCAGCGTGCGATAGAATGACGGAACACTTTCGATCGGAGCGATTTTATGCGTTCGCACCAGCGCGTCGAGTTGGACGAGGCTCATCAACTCAGGCTGACGAACTTGAGCAAAAAACACCGCCTCTTCTCCGCAGTACGTGCGCTCGAGGCTGAAGTTGGCCACATTGAAAGCATGTTCGTAGAGGTGCGGCCAGAGGTACGGCATGTAGGTGCGACGCAATTCCGGCCGAGTGGCGGAGACAATCGCATAGGCCTTCATGAAAATCGCACACCAGCTAATGTGTTGGGCACGGGCATCTCGGGCCGCGATCACTTCGGCCAGCTGCATCCGACGCTGGGAAGGAATGCTCGGCACCGCTGTCGCGTGTCGCATCAGATCGCAGACAAACCGGCGTGGCAGCGAAAGACCCACCCAGCGTCCTTGCGGAGCGTCGACGCCAGGAAGAGAGATGAATCGCATGCAATGCTCCGTCGTGTCACGTTCAAGAGGGAAGAGTGTACCCTCTGGGTGAGCGGCTCGCATGCCTGCAGGGGAACCGGCTAGTTTCCCTGCAGTTGTTCTCTCGGAAGAAGCCCAAGGCGTAGGCCGAAAGGAGAGCACATGACGACACGTGAGGCCGCCACGGTCTGTTACTGCCGCACGAGCACATGCGAGCCAGGGCCGAGTATATCGAGGAGTTCGTCCAGATCGCGAGACGCCATGATCAGGCTCGAGCCCGGCACGGCATCGGCCATCAGTGCCAATTCTTCAACGGCCTCGATGGCTATGCCGTCACTTAAAAGAATCGACTTGGGTCCATTGGGTGGAACGTAGGCCACCTGCATGGCCGGGCCCTGCGGGTCGGAGTTGCTTGTGCCGCGGCGCACATCAACCACGTTGAGCGATGCACCGATACGATCGTGGAGCTGTCTGCCGATTGCCACAGGAAAGCTGCCAGCGTAGTTGCCCGCAACTTGCAGGCTCACTCGACGGCGGGAAACGCTCACCACCGCATCGAAGGGCCCCCGCACGACTTTGAGATGTTCCCCGGGCAGGAGTTTGGCAGGATCATCGATGCCATTGATTTTGGCAAGGAGTTGCCACGGTACGCTGAGGGATGCGGCAATCGGTTGCAGTGTGTCGCCGGCTGCGACAATGTGTGGAGCCAGAAGCAAATCTTGTTGGGAATAGATCACTGTTCCAGCTAACTGTCCAAGCAGGTTGTCGAGTTGTTGGCTCTCTTCAAGGCAGAGCGATTGGTCGTCGTACCAGACAGAAAGCACGGCAAGCGCCTCGGCGTAGCGTCCGGCCGCAAGCTTGTCATGCGCATCGGCCCAGGCCGACGCAAATGCGGCCGATGGGGTCGCCCTTGCCGGTGGCTGTGCAGCGGATATTGGTGGCGCGTTGTGGGATGGCATTGCAACGGGCTGGGTATCGCCCACTTCGGTCGACGGCGGTTGGGGATCAAAGGAGCCTGGCACTGCCGAGCCTGGCGCTGCGATCAAGTCAGAATGAGGCGGTGGGGCTGACATCGCGTTCAGGTAGGTGGGCGAACGGTCGGCGGCGGCTACAGACGCAGCCGCTGCTATTGGGAATGCCGCGGGCGGCACAGCAGCGGGCACTCCGGCAACGGTTGCAGGAGTTGGAAAACCTGCCTGTGGTGGAAAACCTTGAGCCGGCAACGACACAGCCGCCGGCGATAAAATTGGACTGGCTGCTGGCGGTGCAAACGGAGGCGGGTTTGAAATCGTGCCCGTATCGGTGGCGGCGGGAGCGAATCCGCCAGACGTCATCGAGCTTTCAGCGGTGATCCCTGGGATCTGCCACGGTTGCCCAGTCTGGCCCGGTCCTTTCTGCACAACACAGTAGGCTCCGTAGAGAATCGTGCCGAGCAGTCCCAGAACAACAAGTGGCTTGATTGCATCCATAGAATCAGAATCCCGTTCACGACGGTGGGAAGCCTTTGACCGGTGTGCCATGATCGGACTTTCGCGGTGAGCAGGCCGTTGGGGGAAAAACAGTCGGCGGGATCGTAGGAAACCCACGCAGTCCATGCCAGACCGCTTGTCTTTGTGAAAAAGCTGTAAAAATGGCTTCTTTGAGCCGTTTTGTGGAACGGGTCTTCCGGTGAAGCCCAGATTTCGGATCGTCGGAACAAAAAGGCTACCTTATAGTCAGGTTTTCGTCGGAACCACTCGAATCGTCCCAATCGCGGGACCGCTCAATTCGTAGAGAGGGCTCACTGATGCGTTCACGGGATGTGGATACGATGCGGATGCGTGATGTGGCGACAGTCGTGTTGGCCGGTGGCAAGGGAGCCAGACTCGATCCGCTTACTCGCGACCGCGCCAAGCCGGCAGTGCCATTCGGGGGCAGTTATCGGATTATCGACTTCGCCCTTTCCAATTGCGTTAACAGCGGTATGCGTCGCGTGCTGCTGCTCACGCAGTACAAAGCAAAAAGTCTGGACCGGCATTTAAATCTGGGCTGGCACCGTTTTTTTTGCCGCGACCTCGGCGAATGCCTCGATGTGCTGCCGCCCCAGCAGCGGGTTGATGAAAGTTGGTATCGCGGCACAGCCGATGCGGTGTATCAAAATATCTACTCGCTAGAGATGGCCGCCCCACGGTTGGTTGTCGTGCTCGCAGGCGATCACATTTACAAGATGAACTATCAATCGCTCGTGGATGCCCATGAGGAAAGCGGGGCGGATGTCACCATTGGTTCGCTTCCTGTGCCTCGCGAAGAAGCGGGTGAGTTTGGCACGATGGATATTGATGCGTCGGGCCGCGTGCAGACTTTTCGCGAGAAGGTGGCAAATCCACCGTCCATAGTCGGACACCCGGAGATGTGCATGGCCTCGATGGGCATCTACTGCTTCTCGTGGCCATTTCTGCTGGAGCGACTGAAGTTGGATGCCAATGCCCCAGCAAGCCACCACGATTTCGGGCACGATCTGCTGCCGGATGTCGTGCGGTCACATGGGGTGTATGCCTTTCCCTTTCGCGATGAGAACAGGAAGCAGAATGCCTACTGGCGCGATGTGGGCACAATCGATGCCTACTTCACTGCCAACATGGACCTAATCGAGGTGGATCCGCAACTCAATATGTATGACGATCAGTGGCCCATCCGCACGCATCACCCAGCCTATCCGCCACCCAAGTTTGTTTTCGCAGGCGAGGGGGACGACTCGCGGCGAGGTGAAGCTACAGACAGCCTTGTCTGTCCCGGGGCAATTCTTTCCGGCGGCCGGGCCACGCGGTCGATCATCGGGCCAGGAGTGCGGATCAACAGCTTTGCCCGTGTCGAACAGAGCATTCTCTTCGAGGGGGTCGACATTGGTCGCCATGCCCAAGTGCGTCGCGCCATCATTGACAAAGGGGTGCGAGTGCCGTCTGGTACGATGGTCGGCTTTGATCCAGACGAGGACGCTGCTCGCGGCTTGACGGTCTCGCCGTCTGGAGTGACCGTGGTTCCCAAGGGTTATCAATTTAATTCCAGCAACGTTTCTGTTTCTGCCAGCTCGTAGGCCCACCGTTTGGTTTGTATGATCCACACCGCAGCCTTTTCCTGAGCATCCACTTTTATCCGTCATGCCTAAGCGCAATCTTTTGCTTCTGTGCCTGATGACAGCCATCGGCTTGGTGTCGTGGCTGGCGCGCGATCGTAGCCAGCATGGGCGTCGCTTTGGCGAGGTTATGGCGGCGATCGAGCGTCTCTACCTAGAGCCTGTTGACGAGGCATCTCTTTTTCGAGCTGCGATGACAGGCGTTTTTTCGAAGCTCGACGAGCACTCGGCTTTTATCGACGGCGAACAACGTCAGGCGCTCGAGGCAGCTCTGAATCAGGAATTTGGTGGCGTCGGCCTAGAGCTTGCAATCGACGCACGCGACGGCACGCTCACGGTGGAGAGCCCCGTTGTTGGATCACCTGCATGGCGGGTTGGTATCGCTGTGGGAGACAAAATTATCGCGATCGATGGCGCAACCACCCGCGGCATGAAAGTCGGCGATGCAGTTGCGTTGCTGCGGGGCCCGGTTGGCCGAGGCGTGACGCTCGAAATAGCTGGCGAAGCCGGCAGCCATGAAGTGTCGTTGGTGCGAGAAACCGTTCGCACCGAGAGCGTATTGGGCGATCGACGCCTGAGCGATGGATCGTGGGATTGGTTTATCGAAGGCGAGTCTGGCATTGCCTTTATTCGCCTGACAGGCTTTGGCGAACGCACGCTCAAAGATTTGGACGGGTCGTTGGAGGCGATTCAAGCCAGCCAGTCAACTCGCGGTATCATTCTGGATCTGCGTGGCAATCCGGGTGGGCTGCTGTCGGTGGCCATTGACGTCTGCGATCGGTTTCTAGACGACGGAATCATTGTTTCGACGAGGGGTCGAGCCCCTGTGAGTAGTCAGCAAAAAGGTGTGGCGGCCGTGGAGTTGCTCAATACGCGTCGAGCAACGCAGGGTGTGGCGTGTGCTGGCGTGCCGATGGCCGTGCTTATCGACGGCCTCACGGCCAGTGCCGGAGAGATCGTCGCCGCCTGCCTGCAAGACAACCATCGGGCTCACGTGGTTGGCAGCCGGTCGTTTGGCAAGGGAACTGTCCAATCAATTTTGCCGCTCTTGGATGGCGAGAGCCTCCTCAAACTCACGACTTCGGAATATCTGCGACCAAGCAGCGCCAACATTCATCGGGCCGCGGCGGATGCGGATGACGCTGTATGGGGCGTGTCTCCCGACCGCGGCCACGAGATCACCCCCACCGCAGAAACGCTCGGAGGCGTTATGGCATGGCGCAAGGCACGAGATGTTGTGTTGAAAAGCGGCGACAGCGATGCGATGCCGGTGGCATCGCAGACAGCAGCTCAACTCCCGCGATCCATTGATCCTGTATTAGCCAAGGCCATCGAAGCAATCCTCGATCACAATGGCGTCAGCGATTGATTGGGCATGTGCCAGCGGCCGGTCTTTAGCCTCACTGTCGCGATCTATCCCCTCCACTCGCATCTCAGCCGGATGCTAGCCTATCCTCCGCGGTCAGTTGCCCCGGATTTCAGCGGCTAGAAAAAAACTTCCCGCCACGCAGACGATTCCCTTTTTGGTGGCAAGCGATCTGGCTGCGCGAAGGGCTGCGGAAGGGGAGTCGGCCACGCGGGCCGCTGGCAGGCCAGCCCGCTTGCAGGCGGCCACGAGCCTCTCGGGAGAGGCCGCGCGAGGATTGGTGGCGTAGCGAGTAACAATGACATGGTCGAAGCATCCGGTCGCTTGTGCCAGCATCTGTTCGATCTGCTTGTCGCCGCTGGCTGCAAAGACGAGTACCCGGGGTCGCAGCGAGTTGAGTGAGTGCCCCAGCGTTTCCAGAAGCGCTTTCATGGATGCGACGTTGTGGGCGGCATCCACAATCACCAGTGGCTGTGTGCCGAACGTTTCGATGCGGGCCGGCAGGATTGTGTTGCTGAGTCCAGCCGCAATAGCCTCTGGCGGCACGTGGAAACCGAGGCTATTCAGCGTGTGGGCCGCAACCACCGCCAGCGATGCATTGGAGGCCTGGTGCCGGCCCGGCATGCCGACTCGATACCGAACTGGGCGTGCCGTCTGGCCGCCGTTCGGGAAACGGAGTTCAAGCACTCCTGCAGCCAGTGCGTGGGCAGAGGCCGGGGTGGCATCGCAATAGAGTGCGCGAAAGTCACGGTTGAGTTGGAGCAGTGGCGCCCGCCGGCGTGCCGCTGTAGCGGCAATCACCCGACGGGCAGAGAGCGAGAGTGCGCCGCTGATCACAGGACACCCGCGTTTGATAATGCCCGCCTTTTCAGTGGCGATCGCGCTGATCGTCGAGCCGAGAAGAGCCATGTGATCCAGGCTGATGCTTGTGATTACAGAGAGGATTGGTTGCGACACGTTCGTAGCATCCAGTCGGCCACCCAGCCCCGTCTCGAGCACCGCAATGTCAACACCTGCTTGCTTGAAGTGAACCATCGCACCAGCCGTCACCACCTCAAACCACGTCAGGCCGCGCACACCACACCGCTTTGCCTCGCGGTCAATCGCATCAACGGCTGGCATGACCTTCGCAAAGGCTCGCACCATTTCAGCCGACGTGATCGGATGGCCACAAACGCTGATGCGTTCTTCGAGTGTATGGACATGGGGCGAAAGATAGCAGCCGACGCGGTGGCCCGCATGGTCGAGGATCGCAGCGATCATGGCAACCGTTGAGCCCTTGCCTTTTGTGCCGGCCACATGCACAACAGGAAAGGCTTGATGAGGGGATCCGATTAGAGCCAAGAGCCGTCGCATCCGCCCGAGGGCAAACGTGCCACCCGTCTGGGCCGTTGGTATAAACCGCTCGTAATTCACGCGACGGTCCAGCCAGGCAACCAGTTCGGTGCGAGAAAGTTTCGATCGATCTTTCCGCGACGCAGGCATCTCCCGCAAACTCCCTGAAATACGTGGTTTGCACGAGTGTATCCACGGCCCCTCAAGGCCCAAGCCTTTTGATTGTTGAAGCCATTCTCGGCTAAAAAACAGCCCGTTCTTGTGCACCAGCTTTCGGACGATGGCTCATTGCGAAGATTTCGAGAGAGGCAGATGGTAAGAGAGGATAAGGAAGAGAGAGGGGAAGGGAAAGCGACCTTGACCCCCCGTGTCGTTTTCCAGACTCTCTCGCGTCATTCGGTGTTTCCTTTCAGGATTCCGGCTTGTGATTCATTCGCCGCCCCCCAGTTTTTCGACGCCCGCCATCGCGACTCGCTTGAGCGATCGCTCGCGATCGCTGCGAGGGGTGGCATTCTGGCTGGTCGCCCTCTTCTGGGCAGGCTCATTGCTCGCCGCCGATCCGCTGCCACGCCCGCTTTCTGAATCGGTGCCGGAGCCACTCCGAGAATTCGCGACGGAGCCCAGCGAGCCGCCACCGGCAATGTACATCGCCGATCCCTTGGATGCGAATGGCTTTGCGGGGATTCCCTCGTGCATCGAGTCGGATGTGCCCTGTTGGCCGCGATGGTTTGTGGGGGCCAGCGGACTTGTAATGACTCGCACACTGCCATCCGGCGCCGCCACGATGCAGCCCGTGGCCAGCGGGCAACAACTCTCCACGAGCAATGCCTCAGCCACCTGGCCCGGGGGCATTGATTTTCACGTCGGCCGCTGGATGGGGCCGAGGCAGCAGCACGCCATCGAGGCTATCTACTGGGGCGTTTACAACATGGGGTCGAGTGGCTCGATCTCCAGTGCGGGTAACATCAATGCGATTCCGGCCGCCGCCTCGACCATCACAGTATCGGGCACAACGGCTGCAAGCATACTCACAGGCGCACAATCCCAGCAGATCAGCCGCTCGGATCTCGTGAATGATATTGAGATCAACTGGGTCTATTCGTTGGGAGATCACCCCGAGTTTATGCCCACGGAACAGCGATTCAATCTGATGTGGCTGGCTGGCTTTCGTTTTTTTGAACTCCAAGACACACTTTCGCTGGCAACGGTTTCGAGCAGTGCAAGTCAGCTGAACTTCAATGTCGCTACGAACAACAACCTTTACGGCGGTCAGGTTGGCGCGAAGTTCGATTGGCGGCTTGCGCCACGTCTCCGATTCTCTGCGGTGCCAAAGTTTCTCCTGGCAGGCAACGCGATTACCAACACATCGTCGCTGGCCTCTCCCAATGGCACAAACGCCACATTTGCTGACGGTTCAGCCGTCAGCGTGTACTCGACGCGGGGCGTGTTTTCCTGGTTGGGTTCGGTAGATACCGCCGTCGCGTGGGACGTAACAGATCGCTGGACTCTCTCGATGGGCTACCGCGTTGT
>CAIRDU010000260.1 GCA_903877395.1 uncultured Planctomycetaceae bacterium | reverse complement strand
TGTCGAAGATGCCATTAGTGGAGGTCGTGCGCACGCCTCTGACTAACGGCAACGTACTGGCCACCGGAGTCGCCGTCGCGATCCGCGCTGGAAAAACTCCGATCGTTGTGAATGACGCACCGGGGTTCCTCGTCAACCGCGTGCTCTTTCCATACCTACGGGAGGCGATCACGCTGCTCACCGAAAGCGGGGCTATCTTGCCGATCGACTCGGCCATCAAGGCGTGGGGCATGCCAATGGGGCCGCTGGAACTCATGGACGAGATCGGGCTAGACATCGGGCGACTCATATTTGATTCGCTGAGCCTGTCGCTCGGCCCGAGGCTCTCGTCGCCGTCGATTCTGGAGCAAGCCATCGCCAGAGGTTGGCTGGGCAAGAAGTCTGGCTGCGGCTTTTATCTTTACCGAAAAGAGGAAAAGCCAGTGCCCAATCCTGAGTTTTTGAGCCTCACCGGGCTGGCTAGTCCAAACGAACTTCCGGCTGCGATTGTGCAGCAACGCCTGATGAAGCCAATGGCCGAAGAGGCTCGATTGGTGCTCAAGGACGGCGTTGTGGAGACGGCGGACGCAATCGATCTGGCCACAGTGCTGGGGCTGGGCTTTGCGCCATTTCGGGGTGGGCTTGCGAGTTTCGCCGGCCTGACCACGCCCATTACATATACAAACCACCGTTGACGTGGATGACCTGACCAGTGATGTAGTCGGCATTCGGGGAGCAGAGAAAGAGAGCGGCGTTCACAACATCTTGGACCCTACCGATTCGCCCCAGCGGGATCTGTTCGACGAACCGCTGAGTCACATCGGCTGGCATGTCCTTGAGGATATCTGTCTCAACGAATCCAGGCGCGATGGCGTTGACCGTGATCTGTTGTTTGGCAAACTCGCGGGCCGCAACCTTTGTCAGCGCCACAATCGCGGCCTTGCTGGCGGCATAGTTCGCTTGGCCAAAGAATCCGACGAAGCCCGCCACCGACGAAATATTGACAATACGACCGCCAGTGCGCAGAACCGTTGCCGCATGCTGAATGGTATTGAACGCACCGCCTAGGTTGACCTGCACGACAGCGTTAAAATCATCCACCGTCATCTTCTTGATTGTTTTGTCGCGCAGAATACCCGCGTTGTTAATGAGAATATCGACCCCACCAAGATCGCCTGCAATCTGTTGCATCATCTCGCCGACTCGGGCGTGATTGGCTACGTCACCTTCGATCGTCATCGCGGCCCCGATCTCGGCTGCAACCAGTTCGGCATCGGATTTGTTTCTGCCGCTGGGGTCAGCCACGTAATTCACGACACAGCGGCCACCGTGCCGTGCAAAGCCACGCACAAGCCCGGCGCCGATGCCGCGAGAACTGCCCGTAACGAGAACCACCTTGTCGACAAAGCTATCGCAAACGTTGTTTGTAGACACTGATTCTGTTGACTTCATGCACCGATCTCCCATGCGAATTGCTACGCCATATCATATTTGAATACAATGGCACACGCCCCTGTTCTTGACGAGTCGGCTTTTTAAAAGTGGTGGGTGCCGACGATGGCCCTTGGAGCACGTCGCGATGAATCAAAACATATATGTTATCGGCGCCGCCCGCACCGACTTTAAGCGAAACCTGAAAAAGGAGGGGCGGACGCTTCAGGATGTGATCGTCGAAGTCGGTCGCGATGCGATTGCCAACGCGGGCCTGATGCCGACTGATGTGCAGGCGGGCATCGTTGGCAACTTCGCAGCCGGGCTCTATACCAGACAGCTGCATCTTGGATCGCTCCTCATCGGTATCGACGACTCCCTACGAGGCATTCCCACGCTGCACACTGAAGCCGCCTGCGCCTCGGGGAGTGTCGGCGTGCTGAATGCGTCGCTCTGGATCGCCGCCGGGCTGCACGACGTGGTGCTCGTTGTGGGTGCCGAGCAGCAAAAGACGATGTCACCCGCCGAGGGGGCCGATGTGCTGGCCGCCGCGGCCGACTGGAACGTCGAGAGATCGCAGTATGGCGAGCACATGATGCCCAAAATGTTTGCCCGGGTTGCAGATCTCTATGCACAGCGCTACGGGCTCACCGAAAAGCAGCTCTCCACGGTGGTGCTTAAAAATTTTTCGCACGCACAGCTCAATCCTATGGCGCAGATGCGGGACGCTGGAATGACGATCGAGAGGGCGATGACAGCCTGCGACTCGAATCCTCGGTTCGCGCCTCCGCTCAAGATCTCAGATTGTTCGCAGATTTCCGACGGGGCCGCTGCAGTTGTGCTGGTATCGGAAAAGTTTGTCCGCGATCCAGCGAGAGCGATGAAGTTGCTGGGATTTGGCCATACCACAGATGCGCTCCAGCTCGACAGGAAAAGCGTGCCGGAGTTTCCTATGGCGCGGAAGGCTGCAGAGCAGGCATACGCGATGGCGCACAAGTCTCCGCGAGATCTGCACGCAGCTGAGGTTCACGATTGTTTCTCCATCTCAGAACTTGTTGCCTACGAGGCGCTCGGATGGGCCGATCGTGGTCAGGCAGCAGCACTGCTGGAGTCGGGCGCAACCACGCTCCCGCGGCTTCGCCAGGCCGTTGGTGTCGGCACGAATCCGGCATTTTCCATGCCCGTCAACACCGGCGGTGGGCTGATTGCTGACGGTCATCCCGTGGGAGCCACCGGCGTTCGGCAGGTCGTTGAGATGTTTCAGCAAGTTTGCGGAGAGGCTGGCCAGCGGCAGGTCGATGGGGCAGAAACGGTGATGACGTTTAATATGGGCGGATCGTTTACAACCAGCGTGGCGATGATCTGGGGAAAGGGCTAAGTGCCTCGCCATGAAAAAGCCACCCCTCAGGATCCTCACGGCTGTTCCCATTTGCGACGGTCATGACTCTGCAATCAACACCGTGAATCTCGAGTTGATTCATGCTGGGGTCGAGGTGATCTACTTGGGCTACCACCGCAGCGCAAGGGATATGGTGCGGGCGGCTATTCAGGAAGACGTGCGTGCTATTGGCATCAGCAGCTACAACGGCGGTCATGTCGAGTTCTTTGTCGAAGTGGTCGAGTTACTCAAAAAGCAGGGGGCGTCTGACATCGGCGTGTTCGGCGGCGGCGGAGGCACAATTTCACTCAATGACGCCAAGCAGATGACCCGCAAGGGCGTGGATAAAATATTTTTTGCTGGCACGCCGCTTCAGGAGATCGTGGAGTTTGTTCTCGGTTACGCCACGCGCAGGCCCACGTCGCAGACTGCTGGCCGCACATCGGACAGCAGTCTGCGACGTGGGGCGGCCGGTGGTGTGAGTGATCGCGCACTCTCGCGCATGCTCAGCGACCTTCAGGTGCCGCCACGTACGGGCCACTCTCGGCCGCGAACCATTGGTATCACCGGCCCCGGCGGTGCTGGCAAGACAACACTCATCGACGAACTGGTGCGGCGATACCTGAAGGCACACCCCACATCGCGAGTGGCGATCTTGTCGCACGATCCCAGTATTCTTGGCAAGGGCGCCCTGCTTGGGGATCGCGCCACGATGATTGCCTCGCAGGATGACCGCGTGTTCATGCGGTCGCTTGCCACGCACGGCACTGCCGGTGGCGTGGCCGCTGAAACAAAGCGAAGCCTTGAGATTCTCAAGGCGATCCCATTTGACCTTTTGATCGTCGAGACAGTCGGCATTGGACAGGAGTCGGTGCCGTTTGTTCGCGGATCTGTTGATTTGTCAGTGCTGGTCATGACGCCAGGATATGGTGCCAGACTGCAGTTGCAGAAGATTGTGATGCTTGAGGTGGCTGATGTGATCGTCGTGAATAAGGGAGATGTGGCCGGTGCGAAGACGGCCGTCAATGAGATCGGAGACAGGCTTCGAACGCTCCATCGGGAACAGCAGATTGTGGCGACAGTTGCGAAGGCGCACCTTGATCCGGGTGTCGACAGGCTGCTCGAACTCGTGATGCAGTGCGAAGGCTCAGGAGGCAGACCATGAGTATGCTCAATGGTGTGGTTCGGGCCTGCGAGGCTTACAATACACATGTCGAGGCAGAGGTGCGGCAGGCGAGGGCTGACAAAAAGCTCGGCCAGAAATATACAAAGCGCTGGACCGAACTCCAGTCGCAGATTGCGCAGTCCGCTACTGCGACCGGCATGATGCTGCCACGCTTGGCGCTGCCGGAGATCGACGAACCGGGAGCCATCGCCCGCTATCTGCTCGGCCACGGCATCCCGGGACAGTTTCCATTTGTAAATGCTGCGTATCCAGAGATGTATCTGGAGCCGCTGCGAGCAGCGAGTGGTGACGGGGCAGACTCAAAGCCCGCCGAGGAGCCGACCCGGCTATTCGCAGGGCTGGGATTGGCCGAGGACACCAACGCGAGATTTCACTATCTCACACAGCATCAGAAAAGCGTTCGCCTCTCGACTGCGTTCGACGGGCCCACGCTTTACGGCATCGGCGCCGATGCCGACGGCGTGTTTGGAAAGATCGGGGAGGGCGGTGTCGCAATTGATACGATCGACGACATGGAGCGGTTGTATGCGGGATTTGATCTTACCGATCGCAACTCCTCTGTTTCCATGACGATTAACGGCCCGGCACCGATTCTGCTCGCGATGTATATCGCGGCCGCCAAGCGGCGATTCGGCAAGGGCTGTGTACCGAAATTGCGTGGCACTGTGCAGGCGGACGTACTCAAGGAGGTGCAGGCCCAAAACGAGATGGTTTTCCCGATCGATGCGTCCCTGCGGTTCCTGGGCGATATGGTTGAATACTGCACCGAGCACATGCCTCGGTGGTATCCGATTTCCATAAGCGGTTATCACATCGCCGAGGCCGGCGCAACGCCGATCCAGCAGGCCGCCTACACGCTTTCCAACGGCTTTGCCTACGTCGAGATGTTGATCGATCGCGGTATGCATGTAAACGAGTTTGGGCCGCGGTTGTCATTTTTTCTAGATTGTGGGATGGACGTCGAGTATCTCGCGCTTGCTCGCGTGAGCCGGAAGATTTGGGCGATCGGGATGCGCGACGTTTTCCGTGCCGATGACCGTGCGCAGCGACTGAAACTGCACACCCAGACATCAGGCCGCTCGCTGGTGGCGCAGACGTTTCAAAACAACCTCACGCGGACGGCGGTTGAACTCATGGTCGCCTATATGAACGCCACAAACTCCTGCCATAGCAACAGTGCCGACGAACCGTTTACCACGCCCGGCGAGGAATACGTCAAACTGGCAGCCAACGCCCAGTCGATCATTCTGGAGGAGTCGGGGCTCTTCAAGCACATGATGAATACGCTGAGCGGCTCTCCGGGAATGCTCGCCGTAGAGCGGGCCGTTGAGAAGGGGATCCTCGACGAGTTTCGCGCGATGGATGAACTCGGGGGTGTGCTGGCTGCCGTGGAACACCGCTACCAACGCAGCCAGATCCAGGTAGCCGGTCATCGGTACGAGCAACAAATCGGCTCAGGCGAAAGGCCGATCGTCGGACTCAATTGCTACAGGGACTGCTCGGCGTCGCTTGCGGAGATGGTC
>CAIRDU010000259.1 GCA_903877395.1 uncultured Planctomycetaceae bacterium | reverse complement strand
TCTCCTGCCATACGAACAAGGATGCTGCGCACCTGTGGGCCGCCTATCGCCGCACTGTCAGGATCGTCGCCTGCTTTCATCGGGATGGGCAGCCCCGAATCCTGCTCGATCCACACAACGGCCTCGTGGGCTTGCGCCTCCGTCGTGCCCTGCGCAATCCGCACGCCACCGGTGAGATGCCACACATCGTAGGAACCTTCCGTCCAACGAGCGGCCTGTCCGGCGCGAATCGTGAGTGGCTCACGCGGATCGACGGACGGCACCTCAATGCGACCTGCCTCCGCTAGCGCCGCTGCCAAACCACGTGCGGGCAGTGCGGCCAATGAACCCGCGACAGCCGTTTCAACAAGCGGCTGCGATGTCGATGCTGCGGATTGCGAGTGGACCTGACTCCATCCCTCGCGACAGCACAAAGCAACCAGCACAGCGCTCATCGCAAACACATTCCACCAATTCACGCGACACAGACTGCGCAACGAGAACCGCTTCGACGGGCACAAGGCCGATCGAAAAAGAGGCGACAGAATCCTGCTGCGATAGGGCACGCGGGGGCCGGTGTGGAGGAGGAAACGGGTTGTATCTCAGAGTGCGCGACTATAGGAGCGGCCGCTTGAGCGGGTCAAGGCATTGGCTCGTCAAAAACGCCCGCAAGTCGTGACAGCATCGGGGGTTACCGACCAACGCAGAGGAGGGCGTTCTGGGATGCCTTGGCCCTGCCAATTCACGCCAATCAAGGCCTGTTTTTTTCAATCTCGGTAAGCTTCGGATCACTCTGGGTAAGCTTGCCACTCATCCGCGACTGTTCTGCGCGGCTTCGCATGCCGATGTGGCTCACGCTGCCTACGTGGTTGATGTGGTCTGCGTAGCCACTCAGCCTTTCCGTTTGGGGCTGAATATTCCTGACCTACCCTGTCTCCGCCATCCTTCCGAAGGAACACGCATGCATCCCGTCTGCGACCGAGTTGCGAGTTGGCTTATTGCCCACCGCAACCTCATGGCGGCCGTTGCGGTGGTACTATCGATCGTATCGGTAGATCGCTCAAGGCATTTGGAATTTGTGCGGTCGATCGACACCATGTTTGATCGCACCGATCCATCGCTGGTGCCCTACCGCCGCTTAGCCCGCGCGTTTGGATCCAGCGAAGTCGTGCTGGCCGCGTATGACTCGCCCGACTTGTTGACTCATCGTGGTATCGAGTTCCTACGATCGCTCACGGCCCAATTGGCCACCAGTCCTGGTATCGCTTCGGCCACGAGCCTAGCCAGCACGCCACTTGGCAACCGCATCATCGATCTGGAGAATAGCCCAACTGCGCGCAAGCTCGTGAAGCTCATGGAAGGCTACACGCTCGGTCCCGATCATCGCACTGCAGCTATTGTGTGCGTGCTCCAAGAGCCCGCTTTGACGAACGCAACTGCCAGAGCCAAAGCCGTATCGCGGGCCGATGCCATCGATCAGATTCGCGCGATCATGGAAGAATTGCCTGGTGGAACCGTGGCCGGCGAACCTGTGATGCTCCGCGACGGCTTCGCGATGCTCGAGCAAGATGGCAATCTGCTCGGCACGATCACTGGGCTCTTGGCTGGCTGTGTGCTGCTGGTTTCATTTCGTAGCCTGCGGTGGCTGACCGTGCCGCTGGCAGTGGTTTTTCTTGCGCTCTGGACCACTCGCGGTGCACTGGCGGTAGCGGGACTCAAACTCACGATGGTGTCGACGATGCTCTCGGCTATGGTGACTGTGGTGGCGATCGCCACCATTGTGCACGTGATCGTCGAGTACCGCCGGCAGCGAGATCTGGCTCTGGAGCCAGCGGCAGCCCTTCAGCGAACCATTGCCGTTTTGTTCTGGCCTGTGGTCGGCGCGATCGCCACTGATGTGATCGGTTTTGGCTCGCTGACTTTCAGCCGCGTGGGGCCAGTGCATGACTTCGGCATCATGACGGCGATCGGCGCTGTAATGGTGCTCGTTTCGACAGCATTAGTCGTGCCATTTTTGGCGCTGGCCGGACGATTCGACGCCGATCCAAAGCGAGCTTGGGGAGAGGGTTCGCTCGAGCTAGGGCTCGATGGTCTTGTCACACGGATTGTGCGACAACCCATCGCGATCCTCACTTGCTCGGGCATCCTCGTCGGTGCCGCAGTGGCCGGTATGTGGTGGCTCGAAGTAGAAACCGACTTCACCAGAAATTTCCGCACATCAAGCCCGATTGTAAAATCATATGACATGATCGAATCCCGGTTGGGTGGTGCCGGTGTGTGGGACATACTCGTGCCTGCCCCAGACACCATCGACGGTGCTGTGCTCTCAAAAGTCGCACGGCTTGAACACCGGCTGCGCGAAGAAGTTGTCACAACGGGCTCCGATGGCCGTATAACCGCCTCGCTCACCAAAGTCATGAGTGTTGCCGACGTCCTAACGGCGATCTCGCCGATTTCGCTTGAACGGCTCGAGAGCACGCGGGCTGGCAACTGGCTACTGACTAATGCGATCACACTTCTAGAGGAGCAACTGCCGCAGTTAGCAAGCACGCTCATCGGCCGCGATCCTCTGGACGAATCGAAATGGCTGCGGATCATGCTGCGGGCCAGAGAGCGACAGTCGGCTCCACAGAAGCGGGCGATCATCGAAAGCGTGCGTCGGATTGTGGCCCAAGAATTTCCGGAGGGATCCCAGCAGGCTGGCGAGGTCACTGGGTTCTTTGTGCTATTGGCGCAGTTGGTCGATCGCATGATCGCCGATCAGTGGCTGACGTTTTTTATTGCCGCCGCGGGAATCTTTGTCCTACTGGCCTGTGCCTTTCAAAGCCCGTTGCTGGCGGCGATAGCTATTGTCCCTAACGCCCTGCCGATTTTTGTGGTGCTGGGCCTCCTAGGCTGGGCTGGTGTGCGGGTCAACATGGGCACAGCCATGATTGCAGCCGTGTCGATGGGTCTCTCCGTAGATAGTTCGATTCACTATATTGCCGCCTTTCGCCGCCGCTGTGCCGAAGGACACGCCTTCTCTGCTGCGATTCACACGGCACACCAAACCGCTGGCAGGGCCATGATCTTTTCGACGCTGGCGATCGTCGTCGGATTCCTAGCTCTCACAACGAGCGATTTTATCCCGACCGTTTCGTTTGGATCGCTCTCCTGCCTGACGCTCGCCGGAGGACTCTTGGGCAATCTTGTGGTACTGCCAGTGCTCCTCACGCTGGTATCTCGCTGGCTCACTCCGGGCTGCCAAAGCGTTGCCAACACGCTACAACATGGATCCCTCCACCATCCCCATCCCGCTGACAAACAATACAACACCCCGGAGCATTTCCATGGCCGATGAATTTTCAGCTCTGCGAACTACCAATGGCATTATTGCCGAACAGTCGGCGCGGCCCGAATCGATGAGGGCCGATGCGCTCGTGGTATTTCTTACCGAGGGCGGCATCGGTAGCGGCGCCATTGCCACCATGGACACATCCACCGGCGGCTTGTTATCGCGGCTTGTGGCAGACGGTGAACTGACTGGCAAGCGCTACGAATGCGTGCCACTTTTCGCGGCCCCCGGCCTGCAGGCTAGCCAGTTGGTGGTGGTTGGTCTGGGCAAACGCGAAGACCTAGACGCTGGCACTCTCTTCCGCGCTGCCGCGACAGCCTCTCGGCATCTAGCGAGTCGTTTGCGAACACGGGTGGTGATGGTGGCCGATGGCTCGTGGACTTCACGACAGATCGAACAGGCTGTAGCCGGGGCGGCGGTCGGAATGGTCGGCCAGGATCTCTACCGTACAGAAAAGAAACGCACTCGCTTTGGCAGCACGATCTGGGTCGGGGCGTCTTTCGAGGCCGTTGAACGTGGCACCATCATTGCCGACGGAGTGAACCTGGCCCGACGGCTTGTGAACACCTCTCCCGAAGACCTCTATCCACAAACCTTTTCTGAAGAGGCCGCCGCCGTTGCTGGCCGCACCGGCCTAGAGGTCGAGATCTGGGATGAGAAAAGGCTCTTGCACGAACGCTGCAATGCCATACTGGCCGTAGGTCGAGGCAGCTCGCGCGCCCCGAGGCTCGTGATCCTCAGATATCAAGGCCTTGAAAATCGTCCTCGCGGCGAGGAAAGCGGCCCCGATATCGCACTCGTCGGCAAAGGCGTGACATTCGACTCCGGAGGCCTCTCACTCAAGCCATCGGATTCAATGATTACGATGAAATGCGATATGGCTGGCGGGGCCGCCATGCTGGCTGCGGCGGCGACCATCGCTAAACTCAAGCTTCCCATCAACATCGTAGCCGCTATTGGGCTGGCTGAAAACATGACAGGCTCCGCTGCTTACAAGTTGGGCGATGTGATCACCGCCCGTAACGGCACAACAATCGAGGTCCACAATACCGACGCCGAAGGGCGTCTTGTACTTGCCGATGTACTCGACGTTGTGCGTGGCCTCAAACCGCGGCGAATCGTAGATGCTGCCACACTCACTGGGGCCTGTATGGTGGCGCTGGGTTGCGATGTTGCTGGGCTCTTCACCAACAACCAACCGTGGTGCGATGCCGTAGCTGCGGCCGCACGATCTGCCGGAGAGCCTGTCTGGCAGTTACCAATGTATGCCGACTACGACGAGCATATCCGGGGGGATATCGCCGACATCAAAAACGTGGGTGACGGTCGCTGGGGCGGCGCGATCACAGCGGCCAAGTTTCTTGAACGCTTTGTTGGCGAGATTCCTTGGACGCATATCGATATCGCCGGCCCTGCGTTTGCTGAGAAGCCACGGCCGTGGACCGATGGGGGCGGCACGGGAGCGATGGTACGGGCAATGGTGGAACTGGCTCGCATTCCCGAGTAAGCTTTCTGCCCACGGGGGCGGACAAAGCCTCCGCGACGGGACTTCTGTCGGACGCATTGCTGGCTTGGGCCACTGGAGCTACTGGTCTAGGATGATCTCCGCGATGCGATTGCGAGAGACTGGTTCAATCACACCCCTCTCCGTGATGATCGCGCGGATGAACCGCGCGGGCGTGACATCAAAGGCTGGGTTGTAGGCATGAGCTCCCTCGGGGGCGGCCGCTATGCCAAGCGGCCGCAACACTTCATCGCCGTCTCGCTGCTCGATCGGAATGCTGTCGCCGCTGTCCAGCAACAGATCAAACGTGCTTGACGGTGCCGCGACAAAAAAGGGCACGCCATGCGCCGCGGCCAGTACGGCCAGCGAGTAGGTGCCGATCTTATTGGCCACATCGCCAGCAGCTGTGATCCGATCCGCCCCAACGATGCACGCCGCAATCCGGCCCGTGCGCAAAAGCTGACCCGCAGCGGCATCCACAAGTACAGTCACCGGAATGCCCCGCTGGACGAGTTCCCACGCCGTGAGCCGCGATCCCTGAAAGAGCGGCCGTGTTTCATCCGCAAAAACCATAAACCGCCGGCCTTCCTGCCAGGCTGTCGTGATCACTGCCAGCGCCGTGCCATCGCCTCCGGTAGCAAGCGCGCCGGTGTTACAGTGTGTTAACAGATCGCCCGCTGGCAAAATCGCGGCACCATATCGGCCAATTGCCGTACAGAGCCGGCGATCTTCCTCGTGGATTGCAAGAGCTTCCTCTAAGAGAATCTCGCGGATTGCTGCTGCCGAGGATTCTAGGGGCGCTCGCTCGAGCACCACTAGGCTGCGTTCCACAGCCCATCGCAAGTTCACTGCTGTCGGCCGGGCGCAGGCTAAGGCCTCGGCTTGCTGCCGCACGTGGCTGCGGGCCATTTCCGGCACGAACCCAGCGTCAACGGCCTCCCTTGCCGCCACCACGAGTCCATAGGCTCCTGCAATGCCAATCGCCGGGGCCCCGCGTACACGCAAGCTCTGAATCGCTTCCACCAGCACATCCACACCCCGGCAGGCAATCCAGACAAACTGTGTGGGTAGAAGCGTTTGATCGAGTAGTTCCAAATGGCCGTTGCTCTCTCCAACCCAACGCAGAGGTGTCGGAATTCCAGCGAAAAGAGAGGAGGTTGGCTGGGGCATCGAAAAACTCAGCAGGCGTGAAAAAACTTAGGCGGCAAACGATGTGGGCTCGCATCTCATACCAAAAGCTGCTGCAACCGCCGGATACACCAACTGCCCTCGGTAGATATTCACCGCCGACAAGATCGCAGGGCTCTGCTGTGCTGCCGCTTCCACACCCAAGGATGCCAGTTCCAAGACATAGGGAAGCGTTGCATTGCACAGGGCGTAGGTGCTCGTGCGCCCGACGGCGCCTGGCATGTTGGTAACGCAGTAGTGCACGACATCGTCCACCACAAACGTGGGCGTTGCGTGCGTTGTCGGCCGACTGGTGGCCACGCAGCCTCCTTGATCGATCGCCACGTCGATGATGACAGCACCAGGCTTCATGAGCTTGAGGTCTTCTCGCTCGATCAAGTGTGGGGCACGTGCTCCAGGAATGAGTACACTGCCGATCACCAAATCAGCCCTAGCAAGCTGTTCGCGAATCGTATGGCGATCTGAATAGAGGCAGTCGACATTGGGAAGCGTAACATCGTCGAGATATCGCAGACGTTCGAGATTCGTGTCGAGCAAGCCAACGCTGGCGCCAAAGCCAGCTGCCACTTTTGCAGCATTGGCGCCCACCGTGCCGGCTCCGAGCACCGTCACATGCGCTGGCGCCACGCCCGGCACGCCGCCCAACAGAATGCCGCGTCCCATCTGAGGCTTTTCCAGATACTTAGCCCCCTCCTGAATGCTCATGCGGCCAGCCACTTCGCTCATCGGAATCAAAAGTGGCAGACGCCCACGCGAGTCTCGCAAGGTTTCGTACGCCACAGCCGTCGCAGCGGTAGCCAGAAAGCCCTCGGTAAGGAGCCGATCGGCCGCAAGATGAAAGTACGTAAAGATCACTTGCCCGGGCCGCAGCAATGCCAACTCTAGTGGCTGCGGCTCCTTCACCTTGACAATCAAATCCGCCTCGCCAAACACTTCTGCCGCTGTATCGACGAGCCTTGCACCGCATGAAGCATACGCATCGTCAGAGAGACCCGACCCAGCACCGGCACCTCGCTGCACCAGCACCCCGTGGCCAGTTCGAGCCAACTCCTCAACGCCCACCGGCAGGATGGAAACGCGATACTCGTCGTGCTTGGTTTCCTTCGGAATGCCGACGATCATCAGGCAGACTCTTTTTTAGCGTTCGCGATTTTATAAGTGGCTGGCATGGGAATAGGATAGTTGCCGTCTTTATCTGGCACCACAGGAGGCGTTGAAGCCCATGTCAATGCTTCCGGCATTGTGCGGTTCTCGAGTTCGAGTGACTGCTGGTAGCCCCACTGCTTTCCGGAGTACGTCGCGTTGCGGGCGAGCACCGCAGAGAAGCTCGATGTGGCACCGTAGACGGCGTTATTCAGCGGCTTGTCATTGCGAATCGCGTCGTGCAACTCGTCGTGCTCGACCTGGTAGGGATTGGGGCTATCGCCCTCGAATTTCCAGAGCAACTTACCTGATAAGTCTGTGATCGCACCGATTTTTACAAAGCCTTTTGTGCCCTGAAATTCCTCGTCCACACGGCCATCCCCCCCAGGAAGCTGTCGGCACTGGCTGGCGATTCGCACCCCACCAGGATAGACAAAATTCACGGCATGATGATCGTAGATTTCGCTGGGCTGACCGGGCACACGATTTTGGCGACCGCCTGTGCCGTAAGCACTCTCGGGCAGCCTGTCCAGCATCCAATTCGCTACGTCAATGTTATGTACGTGCTGCTCGCAGATGTGGTCTCCGCAGAGCCAGTTGAAGTGATACCAGTTGTGCACCTGAAATTGCATTTCGGTGGTGTTGGGCTGGCGGCCGCGATACCAGATACCTCCTCCGTTCCAGTAAATCTGACCACCGATAATTTCTCCCGCTAGCCCCTCCCGAACGCGGGCCACTGTCTCGCGATATTTTCTATCATAGCGTCTCTGCAAGCCAACCACGACCTTGAGTTTCTTCTCGTCGGCCATCTTGGCGGCCTCAAGACAGAGCCTCGCGCCAAAGCTATCAACGCACACTGGCTTCTCCATAAACACGTGCTTGCCGGCTTTGACGGCCGCGTCGAAATGAAACGGGCGAAAACCAGGCGGAGTAGCCAGGATGACAAGGTCGCAGTGCTCCAGCACCTTCTGCCAGCCGTCGAGTCCCTCAAACTGCCGATCTTCTGGGCAGTCAATTTTGTCCTGCATCGACCCAACCGCCTTGAGTGCACCTTTGATGCGGTCACCAAAAGCGTCGGCCACGGCCGTCAGTTTCACATTGGATCCGGGCACCGAAAGCGCTTGCTGGAGAGCGCCTGTGCCGCGTCCACCGCACCCGATCACGCCAATGCGAATCACATCGCTCGAAGGCGTTTGGCCGTGCACCGCTGGCATCGCAGCCAACGCACCGCCCAAAACACCAGCGGCCCTCAAGGCATCCCGACGAGAAATCGTGGACTTTGCAAAATGCATGCCCATTGTGTTCATTGCGTCAGGCGTGTTCATCTGGCTCATTCTAGAAGGCTCCTCAAAAGACCGGAGAGATTCTGCAACAAAAGCTTCCAATAGCAATAGCTAGTAAGGATATACTCTTTCTGAAGAGAACGAAAATGCCGTCGCCACCCGGCCCGAAAAATCTCTATTCCCGGGCGCGAGCATCACACATGGAACCATTCC
>CAIRDU010000258.1 GCA_903877395.1 uncultured Planctomycetaceae bacterium | reverse complement strand
CTGCTGCAACTGGCGACGAATACCGACAACGCCTACAACAATTTCGGCGGGTATAGCCTGTATGCGTTCAATGGCCGTGGCGGCATTCAGGGCAACCGGGTTTCTTTCTTGCGCCCAGCAAATTTTCATGGCCTCAAAACATATGAGATTCCGTTCATCCAGTGGGCCGAATCAAGGGGGTACCGTCTGGATTACGCGGTCAATAACGATCTCGAGTTTCATCCAGAACTGCTTGATCGATTAGATCAGCGACGGTTGGTGTTGAGCGTGGGGCATGACGAATACTGGTCAAAGCCGATGCGAGACAGGCTCGAAGCGTTTGTTGCTTGCGGCGGTAACGCGGCCTTTTTCAGTGGCAACACCTGCTGCTGGCAGGTACGCAACCAACGCGACGGACTGGTTTGCTATAAGCAGAGCTTTCGCGAGGATCCATGCTATCGACCCGATGGCCCAAACCCTTTGCTTTCCACGCTTTGGAGCCATCGGCTCATCGCTCGCCCAGAAAATACAATGACCAACGTGGGTGTGCTGGGTGGCGGATTCCACAGATCTCACGGTGTGCTCATGGAAGGATCTGGGGCCTTTACTGTGGAGCGGGAAGATCACTGGGTCTTTGCGGGAACAGACCTCAAGCGAGGAGATGCGTTTGGGGGTGGTCGCACGGTTGTGGGGTACGAGTGCGATGGCTGCGAGTTCACGCGAGAGGATGGCCTTCCTGTGCCAACAGGCAGAGATGGCACCCCAAAGAGTTTCGAGATTCTCGCAACGGCGCCAGCGACGTGGGGAAACGAGAGCACATTGTTGTGGTACAGCGAGTTTCCCCAAAAGGAGATGGGGCATGCTTGCCTAGGCGTTTCTGTTCGCCCGGGCGGCGGCACGGTGTTCACTGCTGGCACGACCGATTGGTCGCACGGCCTGACAGCTCCCCCCGATCCAATTGTTGAGCGAGTGACTCGCACAGTTTTGGATCGGCTCTCATCGCAATGATTATTCTTAACGGCTTGGTTATGGGGCCACTGTTTTTGTTGCTGCCAGATCCTTCAACTGCGGGCAATGATGAGGCGAGTAAAACTCAGCCTTAAAAATCGCCGCTTGGTACTTTGGCGTGAGTATGTGTGGGTTTACGTATTCCCAAACAACGCGGCCTTCGCGAGTGACTTGGAGGCAGCGGCCATTCGCACCGTCGCAGACGAACGTGTTGCCATTGTGCAATCGCTGGGCACCGCCGAGGTGGAATGAATAGTGCTTCCGCCCGTCGTTTCCATCGGCCCATTGCCAGACAAGAGTGCCCGTTCGATCGATTTCAACAACCCGCGATGCCCCGGTGTAGGTGCCGTTGTCGTAACAGGTGAGGTTGCCAGCGCCCGGGTATCCGACTGGAATCTCCCGCACGTCGTGCGGGCCACCCATGACGTTGGCACCCGTGCGGTACTCAATCCGGTTGCTGACGCCATCGAGATAGGCAGGGGAGCCAAACCGCAATGCGATGCCGCCGGTCGCGCGGTCGATCACCAGCAGCGAATCGGTAAATCGGCCCGTGATTGCGATGCAACCGTCGGAGAGAGAGCAAATGCTGTTGCCGTGATACCATTCCTCTCGCCGATAGAGCGGGCCAATAATGTCGATGTCAGAATCCATCTGGTCGTTGGCATGCCATTCCCACACGGTCTTGCCCTGCGGATCGACTTCGACCAGTTTGTCGTTGAACATCGCACCGCCTTCAAACTCCGTTCCCTTAATGCCACCACGGATGCTCGTTCGCAATGCCTCGGGTAGAGGCTCCCAGGCGAGGTAGACGTAGTTGCCATTTGGCAGTTTGGCAAAATCGTGATGCATCGCGAGATCGATGTGCTTGAAGACAAGCCCGCCGTTCCAGTCGAGTTCGACCAGCCAGCCCGACGCTCCGCCAATGTGATACTTCCCAACACCGGGCCGCTTGGTTGCCCCTTTGTTGTTGCGTCCGATGACAACGATGTTGCCGTTGGGCAGGAGTTTGCCCCCCAAGGGCGTAAAGGGCACGTTCCACCGGTGGACGACTCGCCCGCCGGTGTCGATCATATGCAGCACGCCCGCCTCGCCCGCTTCGCCGTTGTCGAGCGACGCAAACAAGACGTAGCCATCCGCGGCCCGTTGCCTGTCGTGAACCGTTGTGCCTGTCGGGAAAACGGTGGGCCACGCACGTGCCTGGCGAACCGGTAGGCAGGCCATTGCCAACGCCAGAAAAAGTGCCCGTACGGCGGCTCTCCCAAACGCCATCTCTAATCCCACGCGAAGCCCTGCCGCACCCGCTGCAACAGGCCTCACGGTTGGACCTCGTAGATATGCACGGCGGTTGGTCCGTAGGTGTAGCCGTAGCCGGCAGGAATCATGCGGGGCAGTTCGCGGTTGTCGTCTTTCACGTAGCCGAACATGTCGCCAGATACGCCGCCTGCTTCGAATCCATACGTGTCGATGCCTTGGAAGTCATCCGTGAAGCCGCCGTCGTCGGAGGTGATCGTGCGATCCTCGTAGATCACCCGCACCTTTTTTCCAGCCTTCATGCCCGGTACGTTGACCCGCACAGCCGAGAGCAGGCCCCGGTCGATTCCAACGCTGTCTTCACAGAAGACGCGAACCACCTTTCCATCCCGCTCTAGCACCGAATGATCCCACAGTGCGCGGCCGTTCTTCGATAGGTAGGCAAAGCCATCGACGAGCGTGCCCACCAGCCCAGACTTCTCCGCGTCGAGTTCGATCCTGACCCACGTTCCCGCCGCTGGCAGAGCGCCCAGCGTTCGGAAATGCTCGCTGCGAAAGATGTTGGCATCGACGGTTGCACGGCCTTTGTCGCCCTGCTGCCGGAGGTCATCGGCCCAGGGTTTTCCCATGAGCCGCACAGCTCGTTGGTATGTGGGTGGATCCATCACGTGATTGATATCGTGCCAAACAGCATGCTCCAGTTCGGAGTACATGAGGATATTGCCGTAGTCCTGCCGGAACTTCTCGTAGGTAAACGGGCCGAGCACTCCGCAGTGTGAGAACCGCCCGTCACCGCGAACCGCCACCATGACCCACTCGGGTGTCTCCTTGGGGTCAAGCCAAACGTGCTGCACGATTGTGTCGCCCTTTTTGATCAACTCGGGCATCGGGAGCCCTCGGAATCCGTGGATACGCACGCCGGCCGGCCGGCGCCACATGCGGTTCACGCTGTCTCCTTCGTGGCTCGCAGCACCAGAGTGCTTGGTGTTGGGATCCCACTGCCAGTTGCCAACGATGATTGGGCCAGCGTTCGTGGCCAGGATGTAGGTCTTGCCCTTGTGCTGTCGCACCATGTGGGAGACGTTTGGCTCGATCGAGACAGCGGGCGCAGGCTCGCGGCTGTGCAGCGGTTCTTCGAGGCCTCGCAGTTCACCAGCCAATCCGCGGTTGAACGTCGGATCGCCGATTCCCTGAATCATTCCCACGCCGGCCGATCCACGAATGATGTTTTCGTATGTCTCGAAGCGGTATCGCTCAAAAGGAGTGTTGTCGTAGAGCTGCGGCAGGTAGACCCACGCCGTGGTACGCCCCGCCCGCTTCATTGCTGGCGTGTAGATGACGTCGAAATCCATCGGCCCACACATCTCGGTTTCAGCATGGTTGATGTCGTAGAGAGAGAGGTGCGAAAGCCACCATGCGTTGAAGGCACCGCTGGTGCTGATCGCCACAGGCCGTTTTGTGGTCTGACGCACCCAGTCGTTGAGTTCCTTGTGTTTCTGCACTGCGGCTGCGTCATTAAAATCAATCGTTGCTTCCCAGCCGCCTGTGTTGATTGAAACCACGTTTTGCATGCCGTTGGCCGCCACAAAGGCGGTGAGAGCTTGCCGCTGTTCGGGGGTCAATTCTGTGACGGCCGTAATGCCGCTCATGCCACTGACCGGTTTGGTCTGCAACGCATAGAGGTGGTTCTCGGTCCAGAGTTTGTGAAGATTCTCGTAGGTGCAGTCGGGCCCCTGCGCCAGACGCGGGCCCATCAGGCCCAATTGGGCCATGATCGCCATCGTGTGCGTGAGCCGCTGGTTCTGGTGGGAACCGCCCATGAGATACCGAGGCTTGTTGTTGATCAGCATCGCTCCGTCGTCGCGAACCGCCACCGACCCGATGGGCTCTAGCAGCGGCGGCGGGGAGACGCGGCAGATGCCGTCGCTGGTTTCTTCAAACAGCACCTTGCCAGCGGCATCCCGCCCGCGGACCTCGAGCACCGTATCGCGGGTTGGGTTGTCGTGGGGCCAGACCTTGAGTTGACTCAGGTCGAGTTTCACGATGAGCAGGTTGTTGCGGTCCGCCCACCATGACGGGGTTGGCAGGTTGAATTCAACGCTCTGTGCCTTGGAGGCGGGCAGAAGCTTGAGTGTTTCTGCGAAAGCCGTTTGGAGATTCGAAATGACCTGCTTGCCGAGCGAAGCCTTGTCGGCTGGTCGCTTCAACTCCAGTTCCAGCGTCGCCACCTGTGCGAGGGTCGCCTTCGCCACGCCAAGATTCAGCGAGGTGGTGACGGGATTCTCGGTGGGAAGGTTGTAGT
>CAIRDU010000257.1 GCA_903877395.1 uncultured Planctomycetaceae bacterium | reverse complement strand
CCACCACGAGGCCCAGGCTTCCAAATATCCAGAAGCCTACCCGCCACCCGTACCACTCGGCCAGCACCGCGCCGAGCCAGCTGCCGAGAATCGTGCCGAAGTAGACGCTCGACTGGTGGATTGCAAACGCGCGGCCGCGGGTGGAGGGGCCGTGGTAGTCGCTCACCAGCGACATCGATGATGGAAAGTAAAACGTTTCGCCTAAGCCCTCCAGAGCCCTGACGGTGACGAAGTGCCAGAGTTGCGAGCACCACGCCGTCGCCACGGTGACGAAGCTCCAGAAGATGCAGCCACCCAAAATCAGATGCACCCGCTTGGCGCGGTCGGCGATGAATCCGGCAAACGGAGCTCCGCCCGCGTAGACCCACATGAACGCCGATCCGATCAGACCGAGTTGCACCGAGTCGAAGCCGAACTCGCTCTTGAGCAGCGGGAAAACGGCATAGATCGCCTGCCTGTCGGCATAGTTGAAAAAGCAGACAAGCCAGAGCATGGCCACGACCTGCCAGCGGTAGGCGCCGCCCTGAAAAGATGTTGCTCGTTGCATGAACAGCTGCCGTTATGAACAAAACGTGTGGGAAGGAGCGACTGATTTGCCAACGTGGTGTTCGGTCGCAGGCGATCAGGCGATCAGCTCGCGGACGACTCTGCCGTAGACGTCGGTCAGTCTAAAATCCCGGCCCTGAAACCGATAGGTGAGCCGCTCGTGATCGAGGCCCATCAAGTGCAATACCGTGGCGTGGAGATCGTGGATGTGCACCCTATCCTGAACGGCCTTAAACCCAAAATCGTCGGTGGCACCGTGTACGACACCGCCTTTTACGCCTCCCCCTGCCAGCCACATGCTGAAGCCGTGATGGTTGTGGTCGCGGCCAGCAGTCGGGCTGACCTTTTCACCACGAGAGAGTTCCACCGTGGGGGTGCGGCCAAACTCTCCTCCCCAGATGACGAGGGTCTCATCGAGGAGCCCTCGCTGCTTGAGGTCGGTCAGGAGTGCCGTGATTCCCTGACAGCTTTCAGCGGCGAGCCTGCGATGCTCCTTTTCGATGTTCTCGTGGCTGTCCCATGGCTGGAGCGTTCCGTGCCAGACTTGCACGAAGCGTACGCCCCGCTCAACGAGTCGCCGGGCGATGAGCATTTGCCGAGCCTGTGGCGTGTTGCCGTACATCTCGCGAATCCGTAGTGGCTCCCGATCGCAGTCGAAGGCATCCGTCGCAGCTGTTTGCATGCGGAAGGCCGTTTCAAAACTGTGGATGCGTGCCTCGAGCATCGGGTCGTGGCGGTCAGCTAGATGGCGCTGATTGAATGCCGCCGCGAAGTCCAACTGTGCCCGCTGCGCTCGAGGGTTGCGCTCGGTGTTGGACAGATGCTCGATCAACTCGGACGCCTTTCGTCCCTCGGTCTCGATGTACGTGCCCTGATAGCTGCCTGGAAGAAAAGACGACTGCCAGTTGTCCGCGCCAGCAACGGGCATGCCCTTGGGTACGAGGACCACGAATCCAGGGAGATTTTGGTTTTCTGAGCCGAGGCCGTAGGTGAGCCACGCTCCGATGCTTGGTCGCGCCATGATGCTCGCGCCGCAGTTCATGAGTCGGAGCGAGTTTTCGTGAATGGGCGTGTCGGAGTGCATCGAACGGATGACGCAGAGATCATCGGCGTGCTTCTCAGCGAGCGGTCCAAAAAGCTCGCTGGCCTCGAGCCCCGATTGGCCGTATCTTTCGAATCGAAACGGGGACGCCAACGCCGTGCCCGTGGGCCGCTCGGTCTCCAGATGGAACGGCAGCCGGAAGCCGTGGTATTTTGTCAGCATCGGCTTGGGATCAAACGTGTCCATTTGAGACGGACCGCCGTTGGCTAGGATTTGGATGACGTATTTGGCCCGAGGTTGGAAATGGGGCGGCCGGAGGGCCAGCGGGTCGAT
>CAIRDU010000256.1 GCA_903877395.1 uncultured Planctomycetaceae bacterium | reverse complement strand
GAACGTCGCCCGGCAGCACTTCTCCAATCGGAAGGGTTCATCGGCATCGGTACGACCAAAACTTCCGCCAAAATCCGCACGATTCACAAGGATTGCCTGCCTTGCCTATTGTGTCGGAGGCAGTCGCCTTTTTATGCAGTTCCCGAAGGTCAAAGCGATCCTCCCCATCGGATGGGCCCGCCGAGCGATCTCTATCCAACCGACGGACGACTCGTGGTGGCGATGGTTGCCAACGCCTGATCGAGGTCAGCGATGAGATCGGCGGCATCCTCAATGCCGCAGGCCAGCCGAATCATGTTTTCGGGGATACCAAACGTGGCCCGTTCAGATGCGGAATAGTTCCAGTAGCTCATCACCATCGGTTGCTCAATGAGCGATTCAACGCCACCCAAACTGGGGCCAATCCGTGGAATCTGCACCGCATCGACTACCTGCGCGGTCTGCCGCCAGTCAGTGCCCTTGAGCATGAATGTCACAAGGCCACCGAAGCCCCGCATCGTGCGGGTGGCCACGGCGTGAAACGGATGACTTTCAAGCCCAGGATAGAGTACCCGCTCCACTCGCGGATGCCGCTCCAAGAACCGCGATACGGCCAGTCCGTTGGCATTGTGCCGCTCCATCCGAAGGGCAAGAGTTTTGAGGCCGCGTTGGAGCAGATAGGCGTTGTGCGGTGAGTTCACGCCGCCCATGATGCCTCGCAAATGCCGGACCGGCTCCATGAGTTCATGCGAGCCAACCACTACGCCGGCCAGAAGATCGTTGTGACCGCCTAGATATTTCGTCGCGGAATGGAGGACGAAGTCAACGCCCGACTCCAGCGGCTTCAGATTGTAGGGGGTGCACAGCGTGGCATCGATCAGCGTGAGCACGCCGCGGCGGCGGCCGATTTCGGCAAACCGTGCGGTATCTACCACGCTCAGGTGTGGGTTGGTCGGCGATTCGCTGACGATAAACTTTGTGCGAGGAGTGATTGCTGCTTCCATCGCCTCGTAGTCGCACGTGGGCACCTCTTTGAACCCCACCCCAAATCGAGTCAGGTGCTTGCGGCAAAACTCCCGACTGCGGTGGTAGCACTCGTCAAAGAAGATGATTTCCTCGCCGGCGTTGAGGTGGGCCATCAGGAGGCCGACGAGCGCCGCCATGCCGGTTGAAAAGAGCACGGCCGCCTGACCCCCATCCAAGGCCGCGAGCTTCTCCTCGACGACGCGTTCGCCCGGGTTGCCGTAGCGGCCGTATTCCTCCCGGGGATGCTTTTCTTCGATAAAGTCGATGATCGACTGCGTGTTTGGAAATGTGAATGTAGACGACGCAAAAATCGGATCGGTGATCGCAAAGCCCGGCTTTTGGCGGGCTTCGCCCGCATGCACGGCCGCAGTCGAGGGGCCGCGTGGCCGCACCGCAGAGTGCCCTGCAGCGGGCGTTTGGGTTGGGTCGTGGTCGTTCGTGCTGAGCATGCCTGTTCCTGTGCTTCCAATCAGTCGATGCGGTCGAGTGTAGTCCAGCCTCCGAAGACCGACAAGCAAAACTGCCGGCCATCCGCATTTTATAGCGAATCGGTACACTCCTGTATTCATCCGTCGCCGATGCACTCGGCTTCATTCCAACCCGCCGTTCTATTTCCTTGCTCAACAATCGTTTGAAAGTGTGTCATGCATTGGCCCCCACGTCGCGTCTGGATTGCTCTTGTGTCGCTGGCCGCCGCCGCCGTGATGGTGCGGGCAGGGTGGCTTGAGCCGATCGTGGGCAGCATTGTCGACCAAGCAGTGCGAAACATCATCACACTCATTCTCTGTTTCTCGGGTTGCGTGTCGCTCGGGCTGTGGTTCGTGCGTGAAAGCGGTCATGCGGCCTGGCTCAAGCGTGCGGCATGGGTTGGATCGCTTGCGGCCGTTGTCCTCGCCGCTGCGTGCGTGAGGATCGAGAGGGTGTCCGGGGATCTCGTGCCGGAGTTTGCGTGGCGATGGAGTGCGTCGCCAGATCGGCTGCTCGGTCCAGAGAAATCGCTGGCCGAACCGGCGGCCACAGGCGATGCATGGAGCGAAACCCCGAACGATTTCTGGCGGTTTCTGGGACCCCATGGCACCTGCTCGGTTGAACAACCGCACCTAGATCCCGACTGGGTATCGCAACCACCTCGGCTGATATGGAAGCGAAACATTGGTGCCGGGTGGAGCGGATTTGCTACCTGCGGCAGCCATGCTGTCACGCTGGAGCAGCGCGGCGACGAAGAGATTGTGGCCTGCTATGCCATGGCGACCGGCGCGTGCGAATGGAGTGTGGCCGTGCCGGCTCGGCATGCAACGGTGCTGGGAGGCGTTGGGCCTCGCTCCACGCCGACGGTGCGCGATGGTGTGGTGTATACAGCCGGCGCCACCGGCTGGCTGCATGCTATTGACGGCGCGACAGGGAAGGTGGTCTGGAAGCAGCATGTGCTGAGGGATCTTGGAATCGATGAGGCTGCCCATGCCTCTGCGGTGGCGTGGGGGCGAGCGGGTTCGCCGCTGGTAACAGCCGATCTTGTGATTGTGCCGGGTGGGGGGCCGCGAGCCGAGGGCTTTGTGTCGCTGGTGGGATACGATCGCTCGACTGGTGCAAGGCGGTGGACGGCCGGTTGCGAACAGATCAGTTACTGCACGCCCGCGCTGATTCGATTGGGTGGCGAAGAGGCTATTGCCATCGTCAATGAGGCTCACGTTGTGGCGTACGATCAAACCAGCGGCCAAGAGGTGTGGCAGTTTGACTGGCCGGGGCACAGCAATTCCGACGCCAGTTGCTCCCAGGCTGTGCCTATCGGCAACGGCCAAGTATTTGTGTCCAAGGGCTATGGCATCGGCGCTGCGGTATTTGAAATGGCAGACCAAACGCAAACCCAGCCAGTGAAGTTGCGACGTGTGTGGCACGAACCAGCCAACCTGAAGACCAAGTTCACAAACGTCGTAATTCGCGACGCCCATGCCTACGGCCTTTCTGATGGAATCCTAGAATGTGTGCGGCTAGCCGATGGCCGGAGGCGGTGGAAGGGAGGCCGTTACGGGCAGGGGCAGGTGCTTGGCGTCGGCGACTTTCTGCTCGTGCAGGCGGAGAGCGGGGAGGTTGTGCTCGTCGATACAACACCAGAAAAACACCGCGAGCGTGGGCGGTTGGAGGCCATCGCCGGGCAGACGTGGAACACGCTGTGCCTAGCTGGCAATCAGTTGCTCGTGCGGAATGCCGAAGAGGCGGCCTGTTATGAACTGCCGGTGCTTCCACCGGCAGTCGGCAGCCTCGACGAATCGGTTGAGGTAAAGGGCCAGCAGAACTCGCCATGAACGCACCAAATGATTTCACAGGCCAGACGCTGGCCGGCCAGACGGCCCTTGTCACGGGCGCAACGCACGGCATTGGTCGCTGTGTGGCACTCGCGCTGGCCTCGGCTGGAGCCAGTGTGGCCATCCACGGTCGCTCGGCCACCAGAGCACAAGAAGTGGCTGGCGTGTTGGCCGGGCAGGGAAAGCATGCAGGCACGTTCCTGGCCGATCTTTCGGAGAGCGTGGGTGTTGAGAAGTTGATCGCTGACGTCGATCGTGTGCTGCCGAAGGTCGACATTCTCATTGCCGTTGCCGGTGCGGATGTGCTTACGGGGGAAGCGGCCCACTGGAGTTTTGAACGCAAGTTGGAATGGCTGTGGCAGGTGGATGTCGTGGCCACAATCCGGATCACCCGCGCGATTGGGGCATCAATGCAGCGACGCAATGGAGGATCGATTGTGACGATCGGCTGGGATCAGGCCGACACCGGAATGGAAGGTGAGAGCGGCCAACTTTTTGCTGCAGTCAAGGGGGCTGTGATGGCGTATACCCGCAGTCTGGCCAAATCGCTGGCGCCCCTCGTGCGAGTCAATTGTGTGGCCCCGGGCTGGATTCGTACCACGTGGGGCGAAGGGGCCAGCGATATCTGGCAAGCCAGAGCAACGAGAGAAAGCATGCTGGGCCGCTGGTGCACGCCCGACGACGTGGCGGCCTCGGTGCAATGGCTCGTCTCTCCAGAGGCGGCGTTTGTGACAGGGCAGGTGTTGCCCGTCAACGGCGGCTTCCGCCGCGCGTAAAGGGTAGGTTTTCAACCCGCTACGCTTCGGCGGGATGCGATCTAGAACGTGGCGATGAGGCCGTTGCTTTCACGGGGGCGATCATCGGCGACCACGGGCGTTTCCACTTCTGGGAGATCATGGTTTCGCGAAACACCAGCGGCATCTAGGAAATTGGCTAAGAGACGAAAGCCGTGCTGGGTAAGAAT
>CAIRDU010000255.1 GCA_903877395.1 uncultured Planctomycetaceae bacterium | reverse complement strand
TTGAGATCGAAAAACTCTTTACCGTCGTCGAACATGAATTACCAAGCCGCGATCAGCTTCACGAAATAGCAGCCGGAATTGCCACCGAGAGCGAGATGCCCAGTGGCGACGGCGGGCCTGAAAAAGCAGCGAGTGGCGACGAGATGGCTAGCAGCGACAGCATGGCCCGCGTACTAGACAGTGCCGCAGGGCTGACCCGATATGAAGCCGAGGGAGCGTTTAGCCTCTCGATCGTTCGGCACGGCAGGCTGGACTCGGCATGTATATGGGAGGCGAAATCTCAGCAGCTTAAAAAGTCTGGCCTCGTGAGCTTGCACAGAGGCCACGAAAGCTTCCAGCAGCTCGGTGGCTTGGAGAACCTCAAGAGCTTCTGCCTTCGGGCTATGCGACACCCCAGCCAGAATCCGCACAAGAACTCCAGCCAGAACCCCAGCCCACCCACCCAGAACAGGCCTCGCGGCGTTTTGCTCTTGTCCCCTCCTGGCTGTGGAAAATCCCAGTTTGCAAAAGCACTGGGCAACGAAACTGGCCGGCCGACTGTAGTGCTAGACATTGCGAACTTACTGGGCAGTCTTGTCGGTCAGAGCGAGAGCAATATCAGGCAGGCACTCAAGCTCGTAGATGCCATGGCTCCCTGCGTTGCATATGCCGACGAGTTAGAGAAAAGCCTGGCCGGTGCTTCCAGTTCGGGCCAGACAGACTCGGGCGTAACAGCTCGGATATTTGGAAGCTTGTTAACGTGGCTGAACGACCACGAGAGCGACGTCTTCTTTGTGGCCACCTGTAACGACGCCAGTAAGCTGCCGCCGGAGTTTGCCAGAGCCGAAAGATTTGATGGCGTGTTCTTCGTAGACCTGCCGGGCGAAAAGCAGCGAGAAGATATCTGGGAGATTTACACGCGGCACTACGGGCTGGACCCACACCAAGCCCGGCCCAATGACACCAACTGGACCGGGGCTGAGATTAAGTCTTGCTGCAGGCTGGCTAGTTTGCTGGATGTGCCGCTCGTCGGGGCCGCCCAGAATGTCGTGCCCGTGGCTGTCACTGCGGGCGACAAGATCGAGCAGCTTAGGCAGTGGGCTTCAGGAAGATGTTTGTCGGCGGATCGGGCGGGCGTGTATTCGCGTGAGCAAGGGCAAGACCGGGCAAGTGCTACAGGGAGTCGGGCGAGGCGGGTGATCAGAGAGCCGGGCGTGAATTGACGTGACTGGCATGACGTGACGGGGCCAACTTAACCAAGGCAAGCAATAAGCACTGAGCACTAAGCAATAAGCCCGGCTGCCCTTTACTCCTGATCGTCATTCTCGATGGGGCCACGGCCAACGTCTGTCACGATCTCGTAGTGCTGGATATCAAACCACTGCTTGAAAACCTTGAAGCTCCGATCTTGTGGCCACGCTTCTTCGTCCGTGTGCCAGCCTTCGAGCTCCCGGCAGAAGATATCATTGCACACCTTCTTCAGGACCTTATCGGCGTCCGCAGGGTCCTCATAGTCCGGCACCAGATAGATCATTTTCTGCATGTGGTCGGCCGTCACTCCGCCTAAATCATCGACGGCGTTCACCCAGTCCAGAAATGGCTTCTTCGGAATGATCACGACAGCACTGCGATTGAGCATTGGTACGTTCCAGTTCACGGGGTAAGCGAGCGGGACTATTCGGGCCCTATCCAACAGGTTGCCACTGCCCGCCACGTTTCGCAACCCTCTTTCTTAGCTTTCTGAGTTTTTCTTTCACGCTCTCTCTATCCCTCTATCTCCCCTACACCAGATCACGGAGCCCCCAACTTTATGTCTACCGCAACTACTTCCCAGCCCATAACCCAGCCCACAGCCAGCTTGCAGACAACGAGCCGGCCTACAACTCAGCCCACCAGCATTCCCATCACCGTCCCCATCACCCACACATCTCCCAACGCCGCCAACAGGCTCCGCACCACGATGGCCGCAGTTAAGCTCTCGTTCACGTGGCTCGGTGTCAGGAAAACGCTCACAACCCACCAGCGAGCCCAAGCAGCAGAGACGTTTCATGCCGACCGAGAGTTACTCACAGCCAGCAAACTTATTCTGGACACCAAGAACGCCGCCTACAGAAATATCTCCCGCGTGCGATCCGAGGCAT
>CAIRDU010000254.1 GCA_903877395.1 uncultured Planctomycetaceae bacterium | reverse complement strand
TGGCAGACTCAGGTATCATTCTGGCACACTCCTAGCCCCGGGGCGGCAATGCTCCTGAGCCTCTGCCGTAGTATAAGGTGGACCAGCCCTCAAAATATTCGCGGGCTTGCTGCGACAGAATTCTTGGAGATCTTTTGTGCTCGACCGTCGTTTTGTGGCTGACAACGTAGACCTCGTGACCGCCAACTGCCGGAATCGCGGTTCTTCGGCCGATGTGGCAAAGTTTGCAGATCTTGACCGGCTTCGCCGTCAGATGCAGGCCGATATCGACCGGCTCAACTGTGAGGCTGGGCTGGTCAGTAAGTCGATCGCCAAGGCTGCCAATCCAGCCGAACGGGAAGCCAGCAAGGCCAGTGGCCGACGGCTCCGCGAGGAGGTTTCAGAGATCGAGTCTCGGCTGGCTCAGACCGTGCGGGAGTCAGACGACATTTTGCGAGCTATCCCAAATCTTACGCATCCTTCGGCACCCGTTGGCGGCGAAGACTCTGCGGTAGAAATTCGCCGAGGTCTCACACCGATTCCGACGTTTGATTTCAAAGTTGTCGATCACGTCGAGATCGGCGCGAGGCTCAAGCTCATCGACTTTGACGCCGGGGCCCGCGTGGCTGGCCATGGGTTTTATTTTCTCATCAACGATGCAGTGCTGCTGGAGCTCGCCTTGCAAAAATATGCGGTGGATCTCTTGATGCGAGAGAATTTCACCGTCATGACGACGCCAGATGTGGCGAGGGACACAATCCTCGAGGGCACGGGCTTTATGCCTCGTGGCCCGGAAACACAGATCTATTCGATTACCGGCAGCGATCTCTCCCTAGTAGCCACTGCAGAGATCACGCTCGGTGGGGCGATGCAGGAACGAATCTTTGAGGCCAGCGAACTGCCGTTGAAGCTATGCGGTATCAGTCACTGCTTCCGCACCGAAGCTGGCGCGCACGGGCGAGCCACTCGCGGACTCTACCGCGTGCATCAATTTACAAAAGTTGAAATGTTTGCGTTCACGCTGCCCGAGCAGAGCGAAGCCATGCATGGTGAGTTGCTCGAACTCGAGTGCAAACTGTTCGATGGGCTAGGGATTCCCTACCGCGTGATCGATACGGCCAGCGGTGATCTTGGGGGGCCAGCCTATAGAAAGTTTGATCTGGAGGCGTGGATGCCTGGGCGTGGCGAGAAGGGAGAATGGGGGGAGGTAACGAGTACCTCCAACTGCACCGACTACCAGTCGAGGCGACTGTCGATACGCTATCGTACGCCGGGCGAGAAGGGCACGTCATTCGTGCATACGCTCAACGGCACAGCCATTGCCATGAGCCGGGCCATCATTGCAATTCTGGAAAACAACCAGTGTTCCGACGGTGCAGTCACGGTGCCCGAAGCGCTCGTGCCGTGGGTTGGCAAGCGGAAGCTCGAGCCGCGGTAGAGCCTTGAGCTAGGCGGCCGAAATGGCTTCGGAATTACTGGCCGAATCGCAGGCCTGTGGAATTGCTGGAGCCGCCCCCTAAGCCACCTTTCAGGATCCGAGAGGATCGCTTCACCGCAGCAATCGCAGGCTCGGCCTCGTGGGTGGCTTGCGCTGGGGTTTTGTCGGAGCCGCTGGCAGACGCCGACTGTTCGCCGGGACGGGCAGCCAACGCCTTGATCGAAAGCGACATGCGTTGTTCGTCGGGATCGACCGACAGCACGCGGCACTCGACTTCTTCACCTTCTTTTACGACATCGGCAACACTCCGAACGTGCCTCGCGGCGATCTCCGAGACATGCACGAGCCCCTCGACACCAGGCTCGAGTCTCACAAACGCCCCGAACTGTGCGATGCGACTGATCGTGCCACGCACGGTTGCGCCGGTGTGGTATTTATCCGCAGCATGCTTCCACGGACTCTCAATGAGATCGCGTGCGGAGAGGGCGATCTTCCCCGTCTGGCGATCTACCTTCTTGACCACCACTCGCATACGCTGACCAATGGCCACGACATCGGCAGGATTTTCAACGCGTTCCCACGAAAGTTGGCTGACGTGGATAAGGCCATCGACGCCTTCACCGATGTCCACAAACGCACCGAAGTCGCGCACGGAGCGCACGACGCCCTCGAGTGTCGCGCCCACTTCCAGCGTTTCGAGAAGTTTTGTACGAGCGTCGGAGGCCTGTCGCTCAACCACCGCTCGGCGGGAAAGCACGAGCCTCCGGGCCTCCGGTACAATCTCTGTCACGAGGCTTTCGAGTGTTTGTCCGACGAGTTCCGCGAGGTTTTCAATGCGGTACGGGCTGACAAGGCTAGCCGGCATAAAACCGCTGAGCCCGGCGACCTCGCACTCGAGGCCCCCCTTGTTGGCCCCCGTTACGCGAGCTTCTACGATCATGCCCGCAGCGAGCTGTGTCCAATTCTCAACGCTTACAGCCCGATTGGCGAGCGACAATTCATAGAGACTATCGTCCTCGTTGCGGCCCCCAACGGAAAGTTGAAGTATGTCGCCGACAGCGGGAACCGTTTCAAGACCAGCCAGTTTGAGTGCCCCTTGCTGGCGTCCACCGAGATCCAAAAATGCAGTATCAGCCCCAATGCTGATAACGGTGCCCGCAATCCGAGCACCCGGTTCGATCGAATGTTCAGACGAGAGCGATTCGCTGCCCCGCAGCAGTTCATCGACCGATATGCCCTCGATCGCCGCTTGAAAATCAGATTCAAGATCTTCTTCGAGCGCCTGCCGAAGGCTTGGGACTGCTACTCTTTTCTGCTGTGGAAGCACGTCGGTGAATGAAGATTTTGATCCTCCCCCACTGCGTTTTTCCCGGTTCCGCTCGCGGGGACGGTCGCTGCTAGGCGTGGCGTTGCTCTGGCTGGGGGCCGGATTCACTGGGGCCGTGGGCAGGGCCTCCGCAGCCAACTCTTGCCCCACAACATACTCGTGCCGAGCCGGCATGCCGGGTGGTTTCACTCCCGGTCGCTGCGTGCCGATTGGAATTCGTTTGCGGGAAGCATCGTCTGATCCGGTGGAACTCATCGTGACGTACTCGGTGGATTGCTCGCAAAGGTTATTGTGGAAAGGTCGCGTTTGCGGCGGACAGGAAAATTAAAATGCGGGAAACAGGACTTGAACCTGCACGGTATTACTACCACCAGGCCCTCAACCTGGCGCGTCTGCCAATTTCGCCATTCCCGCAGCGATCCAAAATATAAAAGTCACACGATCCATTGCAGGACTCCAGCGCTCTTGCCAGCGGTTCTCACCGGCATTCCGAACCGCAAGCAAATGGAGTCGAGCCGGTACGTTGCGACGCAGACTGAACCATTCTGCCAACTACTGAGAGGCCGCCAACAAGGGCGAGGCTCCACGCCACATCGCCAAAGGGCATCCATTGATAAAACGGTAATGCCGCAGTGTAGCAGGTGAGGAGGCCAGCAAACGTGTGCGGATAATCAATTGTGAGCCACCAATGCGCGAGGTTCGTAGAAAGATAAAAAACAAGAGAGCAGGCCAGAGCGCTGCCAATAATGGCTACCAGACGACCGCTTCTTACGGTACTGCCCAAAAAGACGGGCCAGAGAGTGGCTGCATAGACAACAACGGCCATGAGCACGCTGCCATAGCCGGGGAGGGCCAGATTGCTCGCGGCCAGTGCCACCAGCGGCACGCTGGCTGCCACCAGCGGATTGGCAAACAGAACGCCAGCCGCAAGGGCTGTGCCTGCCATCGGCGTGATGTTCCAGCCCGGTTGCCACAAGCGTCCCAGCACGGCCAAGGCCACAAGCACACACCATAGGCCGCAGAGGGATGCGGCGCTGCAGGAACGCAATCCGGACAGCTTTGAGGCATTCTTCATGGCGAGTGGTGATCTCAGAGTATGGAGCTTGCTAGACTCCCGATACACTACCGGTTTTTGCCGTTGGAGCAAGCCAGCCAGACCGCAGCCGAATCAAACCGAAACTCTGCCATGCCCGCCATTGGACGCACCCCCCGCACGCTCTCAATCCAGCGGCTTGACGCCGGCATTGTGGTGGTGTCGTTTTTTGTGGGTGATCAGCGGCAGAATTGCATCACTACGGAAGTGGTTCAAGATCTCACCGAAGCCCTCGACGAGATCGACTCGGGTCCGGAACCGCAGGGGTTGGTGGTGGCATCGTCCCGAGAGGGATCATTCTTCGCCGGCGCGGATATGGCCCGGATCGAAATGCTGCAGCGGACAACAGGGCCGGAGATCGAAAGGATTTGTGCTGCGGGCCGCGGGCTCTTTGGCCGGCTTTCGTCTAGGCCATGGCCCAGCGTTGCCGTGATCGACGGCGTCTGCCTCGGTGGCGGTCTTGAGTTGGCATTGGCGTGCGATTTTCGGATCGCCACAAACGAGGCTCATACGATGCTGGGCTTTCCAGAAGTGAAACTTGGGCTGCTGCCCGGATGGGGCGGCACAGTACGCTTGGCGCGTTTGATCGGAATTGGACCCGCAGTGGAGATGATTGCGTCGGGCGAAAATATCGACGGCACGGCCGCGGCGAAGATCGGCATCGTGGATGCGTGCGTGGCGGCACCACAGGCCATGGAGTCGGCACGGCGAATGATTGCAATGCAGTTGGCAACACGTGGGTATCTTGAGCGCCGCCAGCGGCAGGCCAGCGAGATTGACCTCGACCCGGACGAACGCGATTTTTTCGAGGCAACCTCTGCTGCAGTGATCCTCGGACGTACTGGAGGCCATTACCCAGCGCCGCCAATGATTTTGCAGACGATTCTTTCTTGTGCCGACAAAAATGCACATGAGGCAGGGCGGATTGAGGGGGCGGCGTTTGCGAAGCTGGCACAATCAACAATTGCCCAGCAACTGGTGCGTGTGTTTCGATTGGGCGAGCGGAATCGGCGTGATACGGGAGTAGGCACGCCCGGCAGTTCGGTCGACAGAAGGCCTGCCGATAGCCCTGCCGACAGAAGGCCTGCGGTAGTGGGTGCGGGGATTATGGGGGCAGGCATTGCGGCTAGTCACCTCCGTGCGGGGTTTGCAGTGACGCTCGTGGATGTCCAGTCTGAATCCCTGACACGGAGTGTGGAGGGGATTCTGGACGAGGCGGCTTGGAACCGGGCAACCAAATGCACTGATCCTGCCAGGGCCTTGTTGCTAGCCGGTCAGCTCCGTTGCTCCACGCAGACAGCGGCGCTGGCCGATGCCGATCTGGTGATCGAGAGCGTGCTTGAACGGATAGACATAAAACGGCAGGTGCTCGCCAGCATCGAGCAAGTCGTCGGGCCGGAGACTGTAATTGCCACAAACACATCCACCAACCCAATCGCGAAACTCGCAGAAGCCCTCGAAGACCCCACCCGGTTCTGCGGCCTCCATTTTTTTAATCCGGTACGGCGCATGACGCTTGTGGAAGTGGTGCGAGGCCCCGCCACGAGCGACCGCACGATCGCGATTGCCGTGGCTCATGCCAAGCGGCTCGGGAAGTGTCCAATTGTGGTGCACGACAGCCCTGGGTTTTTGGTGAACCGACTCCTCATGCCCTATCTCCACGAGTCGGTGGAGATGTTGCGAGAGGGGGGCGACGCGAAGCGGATCGATCGTGTGGCTAGGGCCTTTGGCATGCCGATGGGGCCGCTGGAACTCTACGACATGATCGGTCTCGATACGGCTTTTTACGCAGGGCTCGTACTCAACGATGCCTACGGCGACCGGTTCGATGCGTCGCCAGTGATTCCGGCGATGGTGCGTTCTGGCCGGCTTGGCCGCAAGAGCGGTGCGGGCTTCTATGAATACAGCGACTCAGGAGGCCAGCGGGCAAGGATTGAGCGGCCAGACAACGGCGTGGCGGCACTCATCGTGCCGTATGCTTTGCCGGCCCGTCAGATGAGCGATGCAACAATGACCAATCGTCTCTTTCTGCCAATTGTTTTGGAGGCCATTCGCGCGCTCGACGAGGGCATTGTGCGAGATGGCCGCGACATTGATTTGGCAGTAATTCATGGGCTGGGGTTTCCTGCGTTTCGCGGGGGCGTGCTGGCCTGGGCCGATTCGCTCGGTGCTGCTGAGATTGTGCGTCGGCTGGAACCACTTGCCGATCTTGGCATACGGATGCATCCCACACCGCAGTTGGTGGAAATGGCTCGCTGCGGCACGAGGTTTACCGAATGAACGCCACGAGTCGCTCGTCTGTCCAAACCGCCTTGCAGATGGCTGCCGAGCGAGTGCCTGTTGTTGTGGCCTGCTGTCGCACGGCTATCGGCCGCTCGCATCCAGAGCGAGGCCTGTTTCGCTTGGTGCGAGGCGATGCACTGGCTGCGGCAGTTGTAAAAAGCGTGGTCGACCGGAGTGGAGTCGATCCAAAAACAATCGAGGACGTAGTGTTTGGGGCGACTCAGCAGCGAGGCGAACTGGGTGGGAATGTGGCCAGAATCGTAGCGTTGCTCGCGGGCTTGCCGCTGTCGGTGGCTGGCACGACTGTCAACAGGCTCTGTGGTTCAGGACTTCAATCGCTGGCGCAGGCATGCCATTCGATTTCCGCAGGCGCGGAAAATGTGCAGGTGGTGGGGGGGGTGGAGCACATGCATCACCTGCCGATGGATTCTGCGATCGACATACATCCCCAGGCATTTGCCAGATCCAGCCGCGGCATGCTTTCGATGGGGATGACAGCGGAGCATCTGGCGGCCACGCACGGCATCTCGCGGCAGACGCAGGAGGGCTATGCGGTCGACAGCCATCGGAAGGCCGCGCAGGCTGCCGACAACGGACTTTTTGAGAACGAGATCGTTTCTACCATCGGCCACGATGAGGCGGGCGGCCTCGTTGAGGCAATCGACGACCAGTCGGTTCGGCGAGACGCAAGCCTGGCGGTAATGGCGGCGATGGGGCCTGTGTTTCTGCCGAAACTTGGCACGATCACAGCAGCCACAAGCGCACCGTTGAGCGATGGGGCTGCGGCATTGGTTGTGATGTCGCAGGCGGAGGCGATGCGGCAAGGGCTTGTGCCGTTAGTACGCGTGGTGGCCACTGCCGTGATCGGCGTGCCGCCAGCGATGATGGGCACTGGGCCCGTGCCCGCAACACGGAAACTGCTTGAGAGGGCCGGCATTGCGATCGGAGACATCGATCTGATTGAAATCAACGAAGCATTTGCCGCACAGGCGATCTATTGCATCCAGGAGTTGGGCGTTGATCCGGCGAAGGTGAACGTGCGGGGCGGTTCGCTGGCGATTGGACATCCGCTGGGGGCCAGCGGCGCACGGATTGCCACAACGCTCATTCATGCCATGGGAGACATGCACGCGAGACTCGGCCTTGCCACGATGTGTATCGGCTTGGGCCAGGGGATTGCCGTACTTTTTGAGCGGGTGGAACCATGACGCTCACAACGGCTTCGGCACGCGCAGCAGCGCGGCTGGATGGCCTGCCCAACCATGATCGGCCAGCAGTGCGATCGTTGGTGGATCTTTTGCTAGCGAGGCTGGATGACTCGTTCAGCAAGCGGGCGGTGGTGGATGTCCTGGGGAGCCAGTCGAACCTGGGGAGCCAGTCCAGCCTAGGAGCGACACGGGAATGGACGTGGGGCGAGGTGATCGCAGCATCAGTCGCCCAAGCCCGCCAGTTCGAAGCAGCAGGGCTCCGGCGAGGCCAGCGAATGGCGCATGTGGGAGCGCACTCGGTGGATTGGATTGTGACCCATCTGGCCTGTCTCCTGTCCGGTATTGTGTCTGTGAGCTTGCACGCAGATGCCACGCTAGGCGAACAGCGAGAACAATTAGTTTGGCTCAAGCCCAAGGGTATTGTGTACACCGGCGTTGGTGCACGCATGCGGTTGCGAGATATGCCTGCCGAGACGATTCAGATAGATCGGCGAGTCGATAGGCTCGTGCGCCCGAGAGATGCCAAGCATGGCTTCTGGGCCGACGACTGGCGCACGTTGCTCGCCGATCGGCAGGCTTTACGAGCGGATGTGCAGCAACGTGCAATCGCCTGCGACCCCGATGCCTGCGCGGTCATTTTTCTCTCGTCTGGCACAACCGGCCGACCGCATGGCGTGCTGCATTGCCAGCGGGCTTTGGCTGCCAACAGCTTGGCTGCGGCCGAATTATTTCTGGACGACCCTGCCGATGTGCGTTTGTCGTGGCTGCCGATGAGCCATAGCCTTTCGTATACCGGTGATCTGGCCACTGCAATCTTGCGAGGCGCTTGTTTGAGCGTTGTGACAGACCGGCGGCGTATAAGAGAAGCCTGCTCTGTGTTGTCACCCACCGTTATTCTGGGCGTGCCAGCATTCTTTGAACGTCTGGAGCGGGGCGTGCAATCCGGAGCGATTCCAGATCTCGCCGCGGCGATTGGCGGTCGCGTACGCGTGTGCGTGTCGGGAGGCGCGCCGCTGCGGCAGCGAACGATCGACGTGTTTGAATCTCTGGGCGTGCCGCTTGTGCAAGGGTATGGGCTCGCTGAGGCAGGGCCTGTTGTCTCGCTTTCGACCCCGAGGAACTCGCGAAGAGGCACCGTGGGTCCACCGCTTGCGGGCGTGGAAGTCTCGATTGACTCGCGGCCCCAAACCCTTGGCCAGTTACTTGTGCGCACCCCCAGTCGTGCCATCGGCGTGATCAACCCCGAGCGGAATCTAGACGCGGCCGAAGATCCGTTTGTGGCAGACTGCTCATCTGCCACGAGTGGCTTCGGCGGACATACCGACTGGCTTGCCACTGGCGATCTTGCAGAGATCGATACTCACGGGCACGTGCGGATCACCGGCCGGTTGGTTGACACACTGGTGTTAGCTTCTGGAGTCAAACTGCCGCCATCCGAAGTGGAACGAGCGATTGCCGAAGATTCCGCTGTGGCGCAGGTGTGCGTTTTGGGAGACGGATTGCCATGGACAGTGGCACTCGTTGTGCCAGATCCTCACGTGTTGCGAACTGCGATGCGGCGAATGGGCGTGCGGGTCTTGGGCCGTCGGCAGGCGATGACCCACCCACGCGTGCTGGCATGGTTGGGACGGCGCATCGCACGGTCCCAGCAGAATCTTCCTCGTGCGTGGCGTGTACGACGGGCCGTTCTCATTGGGCGTCCTTTCGAAACCTCGCGAGGCGAGGCAACCCCATCGTTGAAGCTCCAACGCCGCGCTATTGCCGAACACTTTCGCTGGGTGACCGATGCTGCAGCCTCGCTGCAGCACCCAGCGTGGATGGCAATCGTCGGCATGCCACCGGTGGTCTGTGGTACGGATAAGCCAAGCGATTCAGAGTTGGCGATTGCATCGGCGAGTGCCAAGCACTCTTGCGAGCAGAAAGTGTTGCCAGCGGAACACGTACACGCACGCGGCTTGCAACCGACTCCTTGCTGCGGTACTCGCACAGACCATCCAGGGTGGGTTGTTACGAGTGTGTGGCGAGTAGGCAGTGTGTGTGATGGTGGATTTGCCGAGGCGGCGGCACGCGCTGCTGAAACGCCTCGCGACGCGATTCTCGGCGTGATGGACCAGGCAGATCGCGAGATCGATCACCTCCGTGCCACGCGACGGCTCTACGAATCGCTGCCCGAGCAGTCGACCGCATTCCGTGCACCGCTGGACGATGCCCCTCAGTTGCAGCAAGGCATGTTCTCGGTTTTGGCCGAGGAATCGCTGGGCGAAACAGGCTTCTGGGGATTGGCTGTTCCGGAGGCGTTTGGCGGCTCCGGCGGCACTCTTTTGGAATTGGTCCACGCGATCACTCGGATGGCAGCCAATGCGCCGACGGCTGCCGGCATGCTCTCGGTGCACTCCTCAATCGGTGCGGTCTCTGCTCTGGTGGCATTTGGATCGGTCGAGCAGCAATTGCGTTATCTGCCGGGGTTGGCCCAGGGCAGCCCGCTCTCAATCTTTGGAGCCACTGAGCCCGATGCGGGGTGTGATCTGAGTAGGATTCGCACGACTATCGCTCGCCGGGACGGCCGGTTGTTTCTCTCGGGCACGAAGATGTTTATTACCGGGGCCACATATGGCCGAACGGTCAAGCTCTTGGCACTGCTAGATGGCCAGCCAAGCGTTGTGCTTGTACGTCTGCCAGAAAAAGACACCGTCACGTTTCGACTCCGTGGCTACGCCCTCCACCCACTCAAGCACGCCCACAATGCAGCGATTGAGTTCGATCGCTTTGAGGTGCATGCTTCCGACCTGCTCGTGCCGATGGCCAATGGCATTCCTGCTGATGGCATGCAGATTGTGTGGCATGGTCTCAACCGCGGCCGCGTGACGCTCGCCGCCCAAGCCGCCGGTACGCTCCGCATCCTGCTGGCTGGGGCGAGGGATCACGCGATCAAGCGACACACGTGGTCTGCGCCGATCGGTTCTCGGCAATTGGTACAGGGCAGGCTGGCTAGGATTGCCGCAAGCGCTCTGGCCTGTGACAGCCTGGCTGCTTGGGCCGCCCGAAGTATTGATTTAGGTCAGACTGGCGAGTGGGAAGCGATCACGGCGAAGATCGTGGCCAGCCAGTGCGTTCGCGAAGCGGCCATCGACGCGCTGGGCGTGCACGGCGGCCGCGCATTTCTCGTCGGTCATCCGCTGGGTGATTCGCTGCACGATCATCTCGCAGTGACGGTTTACGAGGGAGAGAGCGACCTCTTAGGGCTTGCCTTGTTCAAGGGGCTCTGCAAACACCATCCGCTGTCGGCTGCACACTCTAACGCGTCGGCTTTGAGCCGCGCCGTTGGATGGCTTGTGTGGCGAGCAGGACGGTTGGGCTCGAGTGGCGTCGGGCAAGACAATGCAATTTTGGATCAGTCCCTCAGGGCGTTCGCCCGTGAGGCTAGGCGTTTGTTGGCACGGCTTGCGATTCGGATGGATGGTGTCATTCGACGGCATGGCAGGGGGCTGGCTGCTAGACAACTGGAAATCGGTGCGCTCTCTGCCGAAATGCGAGATTTACTCAGCGTGCTGGCCGTGGCTCACCATGCAGATGCCCGCGGGGACGACTCGGCGATTCCCATCGCCGACTGTTGGTGTCGCCTAGCCTTATCCCGTGCAAGTGGCACGAAGCTTACTGCGGCAGATCATGCGGCCATTGGGAGGCTGGGCGAGTCGATTGTGCTCGGCCGTTCTTCTGCTCCAGAAGCCCGAGGCGGGCCTGCAAATCCTCTGCTCCAAAAGCCCGAGGTGTGAGCCGAAGGAAAACCGCACGAGCCACACGGAGTTCAGTTGGTGGCATTTGCCGACTGGTTGCTATGGGTTGTTTGCCAAGAGGGCCGGCCACCAACTGCACAGATACCAGGCCCGAGGTGTGGTCCACTCGGCAAAGGATTCAAGCGTGAGACGAGCCCCGGGGGAACTGTTGCCGAGCACCTCGTCAAGGATGCCTCTCGGTCTGGAATACTTGACAACACGCGCAGTCGATTCAGTGAGGTCGGCCAATTCAACAGCACGCAAGATGGCGTCTTCCAGGAAGCCGATCGTGTCAACAAGACCGGCTGCGATCGCCTGCTTGGCGGTGAAGATTTGGCCAGTGGCGACCGCTGCAAGTTCGGTGTCGTCGAGCTTGGGCCGCCCTTGCTTTACGATTTCCTTAAAACGTCCAAACATCTCGTCGACCAGACTCTGGAGGATCTTTCGTTCGCGTGCGGCGAGTTCGGGAGTGCGCTGCTTCGTAGGGCTGAGCATTTCCTTGAGTGGGCCGCTGGCAATCGAATCGTCATCCACATCGAGTTTCTTCATCAACTTCGAGAGGTCAAAGTGGGGAATGATCACGCCGATTGATCCAGTCAGCGTGGCCGGTTCGGCAAAGATCACATTCTCGCGACCACCGTTGGCCATTGCGATGTAGTAGCCGCCGCTGGCCGCAATGCCCCCCATGCTGACCACCACCGGCAGGCCACGTTTTTTTGCCAGGGTCGTCAGTCGATAGTGAATCTCATCACTGCCGCTGACGGTGCCGCCAGGAGAATCGACTCGCAGTACGATGGCCTTCACGCTTTCGTCTTCCTCGATCCTGTCCAGTTGCGAGCGAGTAAAGCCCTGCCCCCCCATGATCGCGCCGGAAACATCCACGATTGCCACTTTCCCGACAGCCATGCGGGAGAGAGAATGGTATTTTTCAACGACCTTGGCTTCGCGCTGGAAGTACTGCGCATTTGCTCCGGCGCTGGCCAGTGCGGCCAGCAGCGACATTCCCGCAATCGACCACGCGATCCGTGTGCCCCAGCGGCCCCAGAGACCACCCTGCTCAAGGATGACCCTCGTGATCGGAATGGCTGTTATGGGAAGATTTGTTGGTGGCTGCGTGCGATCGATATCCATGGGTGCTTTCTCCAAATGTGCGTTGGCCCTCAGCGAATCGCTGCGCCAACATGTTGGCAGTTTTCCACGCCGGCGGCTACCTTTAGCCTACGTGTCCGTTTGTTTGCGAATGATTCACTGAACGAGGAGTGTGGCGACGTGATTGTATGTGTTAGCACAGAATGTTTCCCCGAACTACCATTGTCCAAGTCTATGGAGCGGTTGGCGGAACTGGAATTCACAGCCGTTGAACTCGATGTGCACGAGCAAGGCGAGCATCTCACTCCAGGCAAGGTCGCAGCCAATCCCGAACTCGCCATCGCCGAGTGCAGCGATTTACAGCGACTGCGGCCAGTCGCCGTTTCTTTTTCGGCACCCGAAACACCGGAACTCTACGACCGCTTCACTGCCTGCTGCAAGCTGGCGAAGTCGCTCGGAGTCGTGACGATTGTGGTCGACTCCTCCGAGTTAGGCACGCCGTTTAACGGTGAGATCGAGCGGCTACGCAAAATGGTGTCGATTGCGTCGAGCTTGGGAGTGCTGGTGGGGGTGAAGACAACGGCGGGGCGGATGACGCAAGATACCGAAACGACCGCATCCCTTTGCCGCAACGTGCCAGGCCTCGGCGTAACGCTCGACCCCAGCCATTTTATTTTCGGCCAGAAGAAGCCTGTGTCGTGGGACTCCATTCTCAAGTATGTCTGCCATGTACACCTGCGAGACACGAAGCCCGATGCCTTTCAGGTGCGAGTGGGGCAGGGCAGTATCGAGTATGGAAAACTTGTCAACCAACTCGAGCGAGTCGGTTACAAGCGAGCGCTCTGCGTGCACCTGCCGCCGCTGGATGGCGTCGATCAAGTGGCCGAGTTGCGAAAGATGCGGCTGCTCTTGGAGAGCTTGCTGTAAGTGGGCCGGTGGTGAGCCTGCCCTCGTTGAACCTACTGTAATTTGGTGCCCGTGGCTTCGGCGCGACTGGCCATTTCCGCATACGTCTTCGACTGATCGTTGTCCCCCTCCTCGGCATACATCGTGGAGAGATTGCCGTAGGCGACGGCAAGCGAACGTTCGTCGAGTTGCTTTTGATCGACGGCTTCAACCATCAAGTCGACGCCCTTGCGGCTTATTGTCAGCGCGTCTTCTCGCCGTTCAACCTGCCAGTAGGAGATGGCCATACTGACGAACGACTCGCCTAAACGGCCAAGTTCTCCGTCGGTTGCAAAGCTGGGGTTGTTGTTCCACAGCGGCACGGCTTTGTCGAACCACGTGACTGCAGTTGCATGGTCGCCCTTTTGTAGGCTGTGGAGAATGCCGACTCGAAACAGTAAATCGCCAACATTTCGCCGCTCTGCATCGGTGAGTTCCCGTAGCGTCGCGCCGCGTTCCAGATAGGCCGCGGTGAGCGTGGCATTGTCGAGCATGTCGGATGCGTCGCCTCGCTTCTGGCTGGCAACGAGGGCATCGCTGAGTCCTTCTCCGATTTCCCAGTCGATCTGCCTCTGCCGCCACGGATCGCTTGTGTGTTCGCCCAGTCGATCGCGTGTTTCAAGGAGGCGCTTCACCCACGGCAATGCGTCGATGGAGTCGGCCGAACCGGCTGATGCGGCCAAGGCCCCACGGCAGAGCTGTAATTCCATCATGTCTCGGTCGGTGTCGTCCGACTTCAGTTCGCTCAGAATAGCTTCGCTGCGTGCGATCCATTTCGGAATCACTCTACTTTTTTGTTGCCATGTTCCTCGGGCGATCGCCAGGGCCGTGCCCAGATGGGCATCGAGCAGCACATCGCGGGCGGCCTTCTGGATCGACGTGGAGCGGTTAGCCGATAGGGGCGTTGCCTTTCGGATCGCCTCTTCGAAGTGGCTCACCGCTTTTTGATAATCGGGCGAGGTGGATGCCAAGGCAATCCGGCCGAGCATGCGATCGGCCTGTGCCATCACGAGCGGGGAGATGTTTTCTTGGGCCTTCACTCCCGCCACTTTTTCTCGGGCATCCTCAATTCGGTTGAGTGCCATGAGCACACCGGCATGCTTGAGCCGCGTCCAGATGTCGAGCGGGTCGAGGGCTTCGGCTGCTGCTGCGATTCGGCTTGCCTGCTTCCATCGTCCCTGTTCGCACATCAACACCAAGAGAAGCCGATGGGCACGAAGATGCTGTGGATCGATTTCAATCGCATAGTGCAAGTCTGCTATGGCATAGGCTACGCTCTCGTCGATCTCACCTTCCGACCGCAGCACGAATGACTCGGGGTCGAGTGGTTCCAGCATGACGGCCGTCGCCGACTGAGTGCCTGGGTTCACGCTAAAGATTACCCCACGCTCCGGAAATACCTCGCCGATCGATACGCCATCCTCGTCTAAAATCGACACGGTGCGAAGGTCGGCGATCTCGAGCTGCTTGGACAGTTCGGACACAGCCACTGGACCGGCCAGTTTGATTCGAATCGACCCAACCGTATCGCCATCGAGTGTGACCTCCACGCGGTCAAAGGGTTCAATTTCCCAGAAGAAACCGCCAGTTCCATCTTCGCGGGTAAATGGTTCGCCGACGCCCCATTCGGATTCGAGTTCCTCGCGAGTTGTTTTGCCCGGGTAGACGCCGCGGAAGCTCGCTGGATCGATGGCCAGCGTGGGCGTTTCTTCTGGCGGTGCGGCAACTGGTGGAATCGAATCTGAGCCATGGCCCGCTTGCACCGGAATGTTGCGTGTTTGTTGGGTGAGTGTGGGAGCAGACTTTTTTCCTTTAGGGATTTGTTTTGGAGTGGCTTTCTCTGGGGTATTTGTAAAGGTCGTTGACTCCGATGAACGAGGAGAAGATGGCGTAGAGGCAATGGTAGGCTGCGGCTGCGCGGCCATGCGCTCTAGCGCTTCTCGCTTGAGAACACTCGTTTCCGGGCCAAGGTTGGCCTTCGCGGGTGTGGGTTCATCGATGGAGTCAAACGAGTCGGGATCAGCCCCTAAAGTGATTCCCGTAGTTTCACCAACGAGATCGCCCCAGCCGCTGGTAAGTGTGGTGTGGGCGTCAAGCTCCGCGGCCGTTCGAGAACGCAAGAGTGCGCGGCCTGGTTTTCCTTCTGAAGAGGAGGCGGGAGTCGATGCAATATCGATCTCATTCGCTTGTTCGTTTTCCAGAGTCTCTTCGGTTGTGATTTGCTCTGAAAGCGTTTCTTCGGCAGGCTGCGTCGCTGGGGCCTTCGGGGCGAGGGATTTTGTGGCAACGGCCTGCGGCGAGATCGCAAGAGGGCCTTGCTGCAAGGATTTGTGATCCGACGCTGCGGGCTGTTGTGCAGGCTTGCGGGCGGCTCGTTCGCCGAGCGATTCAATCCAGCGAGGCAATCGCATGAGCGTGCGAGGCGACGCTGCTGGTTTGGATTCGGCGGTCTGTTCGGCAGCGGTTACACGGAGCGGACAGAGGCACAAGAGCGAAAACCCCACGATCCCTGCAGTGAGCAAAGACACGGATTGGAGAGATGGTCTCAGAACAGAAGCAGACGAGCATCGAAGCATGGCCACGAGAGGTTCTCCTTCTATAGAATTGGTCTGGCCTGTCAGTCGACCGGCCAAGGACCGGGCGGGAACGTAGGCTTCCCTCCTTTCCGCGTCTAGGCCATATTGGCGGAATGACAAGTCCCGCAGTCGCTTTCCTAGCTTGCCCCTTTTCCACATTTGATTTCTGAGAAGCTCCATGAAAGCCTCGCGATCGAAGCACTTTGTGGTCGTTGGTGGTGGATTAGCCGGGCTGGCTGCTGCGGAATCGTTGGTTCGCCATGCGTCAGTCACGTTGATCGAGCCATCGGGCCGTTTGGGAGGCATGGTGGCGACGGTGCGTTGTGGTGGCTGGCTGGTGGAGCGATCGGCCGACAGCTTTCTGGCGGCGCGGCCCGAAGGGATTGCGATGGTCCAGCGACTGGGCCTCTCAAGCGAACTGGTCGGCGTGAATCGACGAGTGCGGCGGGCGCTGATTTACCACGCCGGCCGTGCGATCCCCGTGCCCGCAGGCTTTCGACTGCTGGCGCCTGGGCAAATCGGCAGCATCCTTTCGACATCGCTGCTCTCGCCGCTGGCAAAACTCCGCATGCTGGCAGAGCGTTTTGTGCCGATCAGGCAGGCCGTGAGCGATGCGTACGACGATGAAACGCTCGAGCACTTCGCGGTGCGCCGCCTTGGACGCCAAGTTTTTGAGCGGCTTGTGCAACCGCTCGTAGCTGGCATCTGGACTGCCGATCCTGCGCGATTGAGCATGGCGGCAGCCTGCCCAGAGTTTCTGGAGATGGAGCAACATTGTGGCAGTCTGTGGGCAGGCGAACGCGTGCGACTGCGTGGAACAAAGGCTGATCAGCAGGCCACAGGCGCTCGCTACGGCCAGTTTGTGACGTTGGCTTCGGGCATGGAAACCCTTCCGCTTCGCCTCGGCGAACACCTCGATCAGGCTGGCGTGTGTCGGATCACGGCCTCCGCTACGCGTCTGGCCCGTCGCATTGACGGAGGGTGGGATGTGTCTCTTGAGCCGACGTCGGCATTGCCGCCATCGCACGGATCGGGTGGGCCAGTAGTGCAGGCCGATGGGGTGGTGCTGGCTGTGTCTGCCGCTGCGGCCGCGACGCTTTTGACCACTGTGGATAAGCCACTGGCCGATGCGTTGGCAGGCATTGAATATGCCGGATCGGCGATTGTCTCGCTGGGGTTTGCACGCAGCGATGTTGCACACCCGCTGGATGCAGCAGGGATGGTGGTGCCACGTGGAGAGCACCGCAGGATTCTCGCAGTGAGTTTTTTAAGCGAAAAATTTCCGGGTCGGGCACCACCGGGCTTTGTGCTTCTGCGAGTGTTTGTGGGGGGCGCATTAGACCCAGAGGCAGCACAACTCGACGATGCGCAACTGACATCGATGGTGATCAGGGAGCTTGCAGACATGTTGGGTGTGCGAGGCGATCCAAGGCTGGTGCAGATCGATCGCTGGAGCCATGCGATGCCCCAATACCACATAGGGCATCGGCATCGCATTGCCCAAATTCATGAGCGTCTGTCGTTCGTTCGCGGCCTAGCTCTGGCTGGAGCAGCCTACGAGGGCGTGGGAATTCCACAGGTGATTGCGTCGGGTCAAGCAGCTGCGGCGAGCCTTGGATGTGGTGGCGACGGCCGCAGTTAAGCCACGCTACGAAGGCATAGCCCAGGAGTTTTTGTCAAAAGCAAAAGGCCCGCAGGGAACGTGACCCACTCGCCCTATTTCTTTTTAGCAGCGGTTGCAGCAGCCTTGCCAGAAGCAGCAGGCGTTGCAGCAGCATCCGCGCCATCTTCCTTGGCCTTTTTCTTTTTCTTCATCGCCATCTTGAAAACGCGCACCTTCGGCAGGCCCAGTGGGCTGCGGCCATCTTGCCAGCGTTCCTGCTCTTTGAGTTTGGTGATGCGTTCGGCGCGGGTGAGCACTCCACGGGTGCTTGCAGAACCCTTGCGCACTCGGAGGCTTTTGTCCATGGTCATCGGAGAGAATCCTTGGAAAAGAAAGGTCACACAGAAAGGTCACGAGGCTGGCCATCGCCGTCACGGTGCGGGAGCGGCCGAAGAACAGCCTAAAAGCATCGGGCGGGAGCTTCAAGGGCACTGTCCGAGCCCCGCCTGCAATCAATGGTTTTCTGGGGTGCGGCTCGCTAGATCGCGACCTTGCCAATCAGTCCGAGGAAGTTTTCTATCGAGGCGGGCCGCTTCGAAGGCTCGGCGTTGAGACAGGCCATCACAGCTGCGGCGAGCGGCTCTGGAATCTCCGGCCAATGCTCGCGGATGTCCGACGGCGGTGTATCGTGGGCCAATGCGGCCTTGCCGGTTGAGCCTCGGGGCCACGGAAGATCCAGCGTGCAGATTTCGTAGGCAGTTATGCCAAACGAGAAGAGGTCGATTCGCTTGTCTGCCTGCCGCCTACGCACCACCTCTGGTGCCATGTAGTTGGGAGTGCCGATTCGGTTGCCAGGCTGCAAAAACACAGGCTTGTCTGGCACGGTGAGGCCGAAGTCAAAGAGTATAAGCCGGCCATCGGGCGTGAGGATAAAGTTGCGAGGGCAAATGTCGCGGTGGACAAAGCCGGCCTTATGCACAGTCGCAATTGCAGCGGCTGCCTGCCGCACCAGATCCAGTCGCTGGCGTGGGGGTAGCGGTTTCTTTGCCGAGAGCAGGGCATGGAGCAGCGTGCCTTCGATGAATTCTTGCACGATGAACGGTCTGCCATCTGTGGCTGTGCCCCACTCCAATGTCGTGACGGTATTGGAGCCGATTATTTTTGTGCTGATCTCTCCTTCGCCTGGCTTACCGAGTCCCTTGTAGCGGCCCTCGATAGGATCAATCTTCTTGGGGTCGAGTACTTTGAGGCCGACGATCGCACCAGTTTTTTTGTCTTTGGCCTTGTAGAAATTCGACATCGTGCCCGAGATGCTTTCGTGCAGCCGCTCGTAGCGATGCCACAAATCAGTCTTCGGAGGGCCGCCGAGCAATCTGGTCAGAAATTCTGCGAAAGCCATTGTTCATAAAACCTTGTGATTGTCTTGCTGCGTATCAATGTCTTCCACCACCGTCATGCACAAGGCTGCCATCAGAGTTGGGTCATTGGCAGTCAGTACGCGGAGGCAACAACGCGGCCGGTGATTGGTAAACCCCCATTGGTCAGACATTTTTAAGGGCGACGAGCTCTGCATGGGTGGCGGCCAGTTCTTGCTCCAGCCGCGGCACGTCGGCAGGGTCGTCGGGTTGCTGTTTGGCCCCCACTAATTGCTGCTGCAATTTGGCGACCCTTTGGTGCAGTACTTCCATTCGCTTCTTCTGTTTTTTATCCACGGCAGAACTCCAGGCTTTGTCACTCTGGCTTTGGCGATGCTTTTTCATCTTCGCGAAATGAAGACCCAGCCTCGTCGCCCTTGTAGCGGTTGTCATTTTCGATTGTTTCGATATCCTCGATTTGCACCCCGCTAGAGTGTTCTTGCGGGGAGTTAGGGCCCGTGTGGAGTTGCCGCATCCATCCGGAAAGGAGCACGGCGGTGACCGCCATGGTGAGTGTTATGGAGAGCCACTTGGCTCGGTTATTTCGAATCCACTGCGTGCTTTCACCGCGACCAACCAGCGCGCTTGCAAAGTAAAAGACGGCCATCGCTAGCAGGAATTTCACGCCAAACAGTGCGTGGTAGGCGGTGTCTTTCATCCAGAAACCATCATTCCAGCCCTCGAGTTTGACGCGAGCATTGAAGAGAAAGAAATTCAGGAGACCAGTCACGAGCAGCATCGAGATTGCCCCGATCACCCACGGCAGCCACTTGCTTCGGATGGCGTCGTGGATGCGGTTGCGAGTGGCTTCGTCAAAAGTCTGCAGGGCGGGCAGTAAGCCAAATCGAGCGAAGAACAGCCCGCCGACGGCGACGATGGCAGCCAGCACATGGGCCCAGCGAAGAACAAGTGCGTAATAATCCATGGGCATAGAATATCCTTTGCGTTCCGTGGAAATGCGGTCGGGCAGTCACAATACTAACCGACTCCAGAGAGCGGCCCAAGTCGCTCGTTTGAACGGCGTGTTTTCACGGTGCCACGTGCCCTTTGGGTGTGGCTCGCTCGCGGTAGGACTGCGGAGTATCAGACAATTGGTTAGCAAGACAATTAAGGAGGCTTCCAAGAACGGAAGCATAGATCGTGGATGGAATTGAATTATTTGAACTGCCAGGCGAGCAGTTGCACGACCGCTGGATGCGGATGGCAATCGACGAGGCCCGTGCTGCTGCCGCTGAAGACGAGGTGCCTGTAGGGGCAATCATCGTCGCTGCTGGCCGCATTGTGGCCACCGCCCATAACCAACGGGAGCAACTCTCAGACCCCACGGCCCACGCCGAGATGATCGCGATTACGCAGGCCGCTGCTGCTTTGGGTTCGTGGCGACTGGAGGGCTGTACGCTCTACGTCACGCTTGAGCCTTGCCCAATGTGCGCCGGGGCGATCCTGCAGGCTCGCGTGCCGGTGGTCGTGTGGGGCGCGGCGGATCCCAAGGCAGGCGCCGTCGAAACGCTCTACCGTCTTTTCGATGACCCTCGTCTCAATCACCGCGTTGAACACACAGGCCATGTCATGGCCGACGAATGCGGCCGGATCTTGAGCGAGTTCTTCCGCGAAAAGCGCAACGAGAATCGCAAGTAGAAGAGCAGTTGCTGGCGGAGCAGGCTGTGGAGCAAGTCTGCCGCCGCACGAAGCGGCGACTAAGTGGATAAAGGTCATGGATAACGTTATCCACGGGCAGCTAGCTGCGATCTCTCATCGGCTCAAAGTTGCGGAGCGTTTCGCCAGTGTAGACCTGCCGTGGACGGCAGATTTTCTGGGTTTGGGAGTGATGCATCTCGATCCAATGGGCAATCCAGCCGGGCAGGCGACCCATGGCGAAAAGCACGGTGAACATCTGCACCGGAATACCCATCGCACGATAGATCACGCCAGAGTAGAAATCGACGTTGGGATAGAGCTTGCGTTCGATAAAGTAATCATCGGCGAGCGCTACTTCCTCTAGTTGCTGGGCAATATCGAAAATCGGGTCGTGCCGGGCAATCTTGGCCAGCAGTTTGTCGCAGGTTGCTTTAATGAGGCGGGCGCGGGGATCGTAGTTTTTATAGACGCGGTGACCAAAGCCCATGAGCCTGTGGCCGGAGTCTTTTTTCTTTGCCAGCTCGACATACTTTTTCACATTGCCGCCATCGGCGCCGATTTTTTCGAGCATCTCCACGCAGGCCTGATTGGCACCGCCGTGCAGCGGCCCCCACAGTGCGCAGATGCCTGCGGAAATACTCGCAAACAGGTTGGCATCGCTGGACCCTACCATCCGTACCGTCGATGTCGAACAGTTTTGTTCATGGTCGGCGTGCACGATCAGGAGCATGTCGAGTGCCTCGGCAAAGTCGGGATCAATGCGATATTCCTCGCAGGGCACCGCGAACATCATTTGCAGGAAGTTTTCGCAATACGAGAGATCGTTTCGTGGATAGATGAGCGGCTGGCCGATCGATTTCTTGTAGCTATAAGCCGCAATGGTGGGCAGCTTTGCCATGAGCCTGTGAACGCTCACTTCTACCTGCCGCGGGTCGCGCACCTCAAGCGAATCTTGATAAAAGGTCGAAAGTGCACCGACAACACTGCCCAGCGTGGCCATTGGGTGGGCATCGCGAGGGAAGCCGCCGTAGAAGCTGCGCATGTCCTCGTGGATCATCGTGTGGTGCGAGAGCGATTTGCGAAAGCCGTTGAGTTCATCGAGGGTCGGGAGCTTGCCATAGATCAAGAGGTAGCTCACCTCCACAAAATCGCACTTCTCAGCCAGCACCTCGATGGGGTAGCCGCGGTACCGTAGGATCCCCTTCTCGCCATCTAGGAACGTGATCGAACTGGTCGTTGAGCCTGTGTTGACATAGCCCTCGTCGAGTGTGATGGCACCGGCTTGGGCTCGCAGTTTGGAGATGTCGATGGCGCGTTCCTGCTCCGTACCCACGATGATGGGCAGTTCGACCGTGCGGCCGTCGATTTCCAGTCGGGCTACACCTGCCTGCGTTGTGCCAGGGAAAGGGCTGGCCGCAGCAGTTCGTTCGGTTGTGACGCTCATGGTTCGTCCTCCTCGTGTGCTGTCTGGAGACGGCACACATCGCGTCTCAAGAATAACGAATCTTCTGAAAAAAAGATTCCGGGGTCGCAGTCTATCCCGCAAGAGAGCGGTCGGCAAACGCGCGCCACTAGCCGGCCCGTTCGCCGCCTGCGCCTCAGCGAGACAGGCGGTCTTGGGGGTCGTTGCGGGCGGTCGCGGTAGAGCGATCATCGCTAGGGGAGTCGGCATCGGGGCCGTTATCGAAGATTGTCCAGACTGGCGTGCGATCCTTCAGTTTTGCAAGGTAGGCATCCATCTCTCGCTTGCGACGTTCCAGTATTAAGGCTTCTTTGATACCCACCTGGGCCTCGATAAAAGGTGTTCGCCCGGCAGCGGTACGCTCGCTGACGCGCACGATATGCACGGCCTGGCCGTCGTCTAAAATGGCGCTGAGTTCGCCGATCGGCAGCGTGAAAACAGCCTCATCGATCACCTTCGAAACGAGGCTGCCCTGCGTTGTCCAATCGTAGGTTCCCCCAAGGGAGGCCGTTGGCCCCTCGGATCGCGTGCGGGCAATATCCCCAAAGGGCTTGCCTTCAAGCACGTCGTTGCCAAGTGTGGCCAAGAACTGCCAGGCCTGTTCCCGCGAACGCGTAGGCGTGATGCGGATGGTGAGTTGCTCAAACCGCACTTTTGCCGGAAAGTCATACTCTGCCAGACGATTCTGATAGGAAGCGATCATCTCGGCATGGGGGATCTCCTCGTCGCTGGTTACCTTTTGTTGAATCCACTGCTGGGCCAGCGCCCGCTCGAAGTAGGTCTTGCGAATGTGGTCGAGCGACTGGCCTCGCGACCGCAGGAGTTGTTCGTACTCTGCGGCAGTGGCCACGCCGGCATCTTTGACGAGGCGTGGCAACTGCTGCTGATCGAAAGCTTCGTTGACCTTTTTTTCGATTTCCGGTAGCCGATCTACAGGGATCGTGCGGCAGGCATCGACGTAGACGATGAGCGATTCGACGTGCTGCGGAAGTACCTGCTTGCAGATCTGTACTTTGAGTTCTCGCACCTGTTCGGGCTTGAGTCCGGGAGAAACCTTTGCCAGCCACGCTAGGGCGCTGGGCGTGAGCAGATCGCCCTCCAGGACCACCTCGGATCCAACGCGGGCCACGATCATCGCTGTCTCAAGCGACTGCGCACCGGGGATTTCATGAGGCCCGCTAGCCGCGGCCAACGGTTCCGTGAACTGCGCCTGAACGACGCCATCGGCAACGGGCTCAGCTTTGCCGCTGGCGTCGTGTGTCTTGGCAAGGGGCGTGAATGGGCTGCCAGGTTGGGCGCGGATGCTGGAGAGCACATGGTTGTCGATACTCTTGAAGTCATTTTGTTTCGCAGAGTTTTTGACGCCAGGCCAGCCTTCGGGCCGCGAGATTGTCTTTGGAATGTGAGGCACAAGATTGGTCGTGGCTGTGCCGCCTGGCCCCATCTGAGTTGCGGTGGCCGGGCCCTGTGTCGCGCCGGCGGCACCATCGTTGAACTGGTTTGCAATTCTTTGGGCTGCTGCCTCGCGGGCTGGAATACAGATCGACAGCACAAGGATCGCGATGGCGCACAGAGCGATCTCCGCCGCGACTAGCAGCGCGCAACAATGGCGGTCGGTTGCAGGGCCGTTTGGGTGGCCGGTATCGATCATGGACGGGCATCCTTGCCTGTGCGCCTGGCGCGGTCGGTGGGAGGGCGAGGACTATAGGGACGCGCACGAGCGGGCCGCAAGAGCGTCCTGACTGCTTGAAGAAGCCGCTCAGAATCGTTCAAAACAGCGTTTTCGACAGGGAGATACGCCGTCCGATGGTCTACGATCCGAAGCAGTTTGGCGGCGGCTGGGCCTGTGGCCTTGAGCGACTCCATCGCCGAGCGGTCGTGATAACGCAGGGCCAGCATACCTGCTTCGCGAGTGACAGAATCAATGCCAAGAACCGCTGCGGCCACTCGCAGCCTGGCAAATTCGAGTAAGCGTTGGCTTTCGGCAGGCAGTGGGCCAAAGCGGTCCAAAAGTTCTGCTGCCAAGTCGTCGATCTGCGTGTCGTCCATCGCTCGGGAGAGCCGTCGGTAGATGTCGATTTTCGTCCGAAAATCGGGAATGAAATCGCGAGGCAGCCATGCCTCGCCTGGCAGATCGATCGTCACCTGCGGTGGCTCTGCTGGCGGCATACTCTTGAGCCCTCGCACCGACTGTTCCAGCAAGCGGCAGTAAAGTTCGTAGCCCACCGTGGCAATGTGCCCACTTTGCTGCGTGCCCAGCAGGTTTCCCGCGCCGCGAATTTCTAAATCGCGCATCGCCAAGGAAAACCCAGCCCCCATGCTTGAAAATTCTTGGATTGCGCGGAGCCTTCGGGCGGCGGTACTCGTGAGGTGCGCCGTCTCGTCGACGAGCATGTAGCAATAGGCGCGGTGGTGCGACCGGCCCACGCGGCCTCGGAGTTGGTGAAGGTCGGCTAGGCCATAGGTATCGGACTCATCAATGAAGATGGTGTTGGCATTCGGTATGTCGAGGCCGCTCTCGATGATTGTCGTGGCCAGCAGAATGTCAGTTGTGCCCGCGACGAACGCGAGCATCACATCCTCGAGTTCCGATTCAGACAGCCGCCCGTGGCCGATGGCAATCGTTGCTTCGGGAACGATCTGCGACAATCTGTGCGCGACGGTGTGGATATCGTGAATCCGGTTGTGTACAAAAAAAACCTGCCCACCACGGGCCAACTCCCGGTCGATTGCGTGGCGAATGAGTGACTCATCCCATCGAGACACGCGGGTTTCGACCGCCAGTCGATTGGCGGGCGGCGTGGCAAGGCTCGAGATGTCGCGGATGCCAAGCATCGACATGTGAAGCGTGCGGGGAATGGGCGTGGCTGTCATCGTAAGCACGTCGACGCTCGTGCGGAGCGACTTGAGCCGCTCCTTCACATCAACTCCAAATCGCTGTTCCTCGTCCACCACGAGCAGGCCGAGGTTTGCGAAGTGAATGTCGGCTTGCGCAAGCCTGTGCGTGCCGATAACGATATCAACTGAGCCGCTGGCCAAGCCTTCGAGAATTTCTCGTTCTTCTCGCGCACTCGAGAATCGCGATAGCGCGCGGATCGTGAAAGGAAACTCGGAAAATCTGGCAGCGAAGCTGCGCCTGTGTTGCTCGGCTAGAACGGTGGTGGGCACGAGCACAGCCACCTGATGTCCCGACTCCACGGCCTTGAATGCGGCCCGCATCGCGAGTTCTGTTTTGCCAAAGCCAACGTCGCCGCACAGGAGCCTATCCATGGGACGAACTTGCTGCATGTCGCAGCGAATCGCCTCGATTGCCGTGACTTGATCGGGCGTCTCATCAAACGGAAATGATTCCTCAAACGTCCGTTGCCATGGCGTATCGGGTGGGAAGGCAATGCCTGGTCGGCTTTCGCGTTTGGCCTGCAGTTGAATCATTTCGGCAGCCATGTCGGCGACTGCTTTTTGTACGGCTAACTTCTGCTTTGCCCAGAGCGTGCCGCCAATCTTTGCCAGTTTCGGCGACACCTTTGAGCCACCGATATATTTCTGGACCAGTTCGATGCAGGATGCGGGCACATACACCGTCGTTGATTCGGCAAACTCAATCTGCAGAAATTCCTCCGTGCGATCCTGTTTCTCGAGCAGCTTGAGTCCTCGGTAGCGCCCGATTCCGTGAGCGACGTGCACGACGTGGTCGCCCTCGTGCAGATCGAGAAACGTGTCGATCGCTCGTGACAGTCGGTGCCGCGGCGCACGGGCCGTGATATCCTCTCGGCGAAACAGTTCAGCACTGCTTACCAGCACGAGCTTTTCAGGCACGAGCCGAAAGCCGCTGGAGAGATGGCCGCGGGCGAAGTGAAGCCGGCCAGACCTTGCCGGGGCACTGTGGTCGAGCAGTTCTCGTAAACGTTTTTCTTCGGCGTCTGTGGGCGCGACAACCCACACATCCTGATCACGACCGACGGTCTCCAGTTCATCCCGCACGCGGTCGAGCACGCCGGTGAATCGTTCGACACTTTCAATCGAAAGAGCCGCTGTAGCCTCGAGGCTCGACTGGGCTAATGCCGCAAGGGTCACCGATGGAAATCGGTAGATGCGCGCGAAAATATCCTCTGGAGCCGACAGTTCCGCTGCGGCCCCCAGACGCTCGAACGTGCGTTTCGCTTCCTCGGCAAGTTCTCCCGGTTCAACCAGCACCCACCACGATCCCGTGGGCACAATGTCGGCTAACTGCGTGCGTCTTGCTGCCGGTCCGACGGCTAGGGCCGTGAGGTCGATGCTCTTGAGTTCGGCAACGCTGCGCTGCGAAACGGTGTCGAAAGTGCGGAGCGATTCGATCTCGTCGCCAATAAGTTCCACCCGCACCGGGCGATCCCAGTCGATCGCAAACAGATCGATGATTCCGCCGCGACGTGCGAACGTACCTGGTGTGTCGATGGCGCCGGTGGCCTGCCAGCCTCTGGCGACGAGCCAATCCGCAAGTTCAGCGGGGTCGAGCCGGCCGTCCACCTCTAGTCGCCGCGTGCTGGCCTCGATCTCTCGGGGATCAGCCAGCGGTGCCAGAAGCGCCTGAATACTTGTGACGATGATCGCAGGCGCGGCAGGCATTGAAGGGTCGCCAGACGGCATCGTTAGACGCTTGACAAGCGAGAGTCTGGCGGATGCGGCTGGGTCGTTGGCCGTTCGATCATCGTTCAAGCTCTCGAGGGCCGGCAGCAAGGCGATGGGGCTCGACGTGAAGAGCGGGAGATCGTCGGCAAACGAATCGGCATCGGCTGCGTGTGGCAAAACAACCACAAGCATGCCGGGGGCTGTGGGCAGCGTGGCCACCAGGGATTCTGAGAGAGCCGCCGCAGTCAGCGCAGAGCTCGACCCCCAGGTTCCGCCGATCGTGCCGCCATGCCCCTCGCGGAGACTGGCTACGACCTCGACGAACCCGCTGTGAGTGCGCAGCGTTTTGGCCAGTCCGAGCAATCGCCCGGCCGACCGTTCAGCGGAGGGTGGTGCCACGGGCAGATAGTATAGAGATAACAGGGGGAATTCGCGGGGAAATTCACCCTCTGGCGCACAGTCGCGTTTTTCGTGTATTTTTGAGGGATAGTTTTTCCTTTCACGACTCCCTCCCAGGAGCCCACCCATGGCCACAGTCTCCCGCCCCCGAACCTCTGAAACGTCTCTCAACGGGGCCGATGTCGTGATTGAGTCGTTGATTCGGCACGGAGTGGATGTGATATTCGCCTATCCAGGCGGGGCCAGCATGCCGCTGCATCAGGCCCTCACTCGCTATGCCGATAGGCTTCGCACGATTCTGCCTCGGCACGAGCAGGGAGGAGGCTTTGCCGCCCAAGGCTACGCCCGCACAACAGGGAAGCCGGGCGTGTGCATGGCTACCAGCGGCCCTGGCGCACTCAACCTCGTGACGGCGATCGCTGACGCGAGGATGGACAGCGTGCCCATGATTGCGATTACGGGCCAAGTCGGCACCAGCGTGATCGGCACCGATGCGTTTCAGGAGACGCCGATCGTTGAAGTTTGTCGTGGCATCACCAAACACCACTATCTTGTGACCGATGCCAACGACATCGCCCGCGTGATGCGAGAGGCGTTTCACATTGCCACTACAGGCCGTCCTGGCCCCGTACTCGTCGACCTGCCGAAGAACATTCAGGTGACCCAAATTGTGCCCGACTTCAATGCCCCGATGAACCTGCCTGGCTATCACCCAGAGGTTCGCCAGGCGCATCCCGAGCAGATTGCGCAGGTGGCTGCAGCGATCAAACGGGCCAAGCGGCCAGTGATCTATGCCGGCGGTGGCGTGATCGCAGGAGAGGCATCTGGTGAGTTACGAGAATTAGTCCGACGCACAGGCATCCCAGTCACCATGACGTTAATGGGGTTGGGCGCTTTTTCGGCCGACGAGCCACTCTGTCTGGATATGCTCGGCATGCACGGCAGTGTGTATGCCAACTATGCCGTGGATCAGGCCGATTTGCTGCTGGCTATTGGCGTGCGGTTTGACGATCGAGTGACAGGCAAAGTGGCGGAGTTTGCCGAGCACGGCTTCATCGTGCACATCGACATCGACCCGTCCGAAATCAACAAGAACAAGGTTGTTCACGTCCCGATTGTGGCCGATGTGAAAGATGCGCTTGCCCAACTCAATAAGATCGTCGAACCACCCTCGTCGAGCCTCGCCGATTGGCACTCGCAAATTGCCGAATGGAAACGGGAGGACCCGTTTTCCTTCGATACGACTTACAAGGGCATTTTGGCGCAAGAGGCGATTGCGGAATTATCTCGCCTCACTGCCGACCGCGACACGATCATCACTGTGGGCGTAGGCCAGCACCAGATGTGGGCGGCGCAGTTTTACAAGTTTCGCCACCCCCGTACATGGCTTTCCTCAAGCGGGTTGGGCACGATGGGCTTCGGATTGCCAGCGGCCATGGGCGCAAAGGTGGCTCACCCGGAGTCGCTCGTGGTGGACATCGACGGTGACGGGAGCATCCTGATGAACATCCAGGAATTCGCAACGTGCAACTGCGAAAATATTCCCGTCAAAGTGTTGCTCCTCAATAACCAGCACCTTGGCATGGTGGTGCAGTGGGAGGATCGATTCTTTAAGGGTAATCGGGCGCATACCTACTTGGGTCCAGTGGATCACCCCGAGGCCCGCGGCCAGGGTGACGGCATCTCGCCCAACAATCGCTACCCCGATTTTGTCTCAATCGCGAAGGGCTTTGGCTGGCAGGCCGAAACCGTTGCGAAGAAGAGCGATTTGGAGTCGGCGCTGCGACGCCTGATTGATGCGCCTGGTCCGGCCATCTTGGATGTGCAGGTGCCATACCAAGAGCACGTGCTGCCAATGATCCCATCGGGTGGCACCGTAAAAGATCTGATCAAGCGATAGAGCCTCGTGTGAGAGCGCATGCAGCGATCCTTCGAATTCAACGCTAGGATCCAAATGGACTGTCAAACGGCGAGGCAGCCGGGTCAGTGGCCGGTTCTTCAGCAGCGGGTTCTTCTGGCTTGGGTTTTCGCTCAGGAGCTTGGGGCCGCGGTGCTCCAGTGGCTGGTGCTTGAATCGCGGCAATCGCATCGGCGAGCGATTGTTCGTCGGGAATCTTGTCCAGATTCATCCCGAAATCTCGCAAGGTTTTTGCGAGATCAACCGCTGCGGTGCCTGTGTTGGTGGAAAGTAATGCCAGCCCGCTCTTTCCATCCAAGGGCGCGATCGCGTCGGCCAGCGTCACCAATCGCCAGGCGGCGCGGCGGCAGACTTGCTCTGCAATGGCGACTGCATCCGGTGTTCCGGCCTGACCAAGGCCAGGTACCAAAACGGGCTGGGCCACCGCGCTGGCTGGGGTTGCCCCAGCCAGAACGAGGTACTCCTGTTCGAGGCGGCGGCTTGCCGCAGCCACATCGTCGCCTTCGAGTCCGCTGAGTGCCAGCGAGCCAATCGCGGCAATCACCTGCGGTCCATTCACTCCGGAGGCCGGCACGACCGTTGCCCCCAACGCTGCTGCTGCACGCACGCGCACGTCCAGCGATCGTAACGGGTCTTCAAGCAACTTCACCAGCAGCTTTGGAAGTGTGGCGGCCATTTCTTTCGAGGCGGAACGGCTGAGCGAGGGCAGCATCGAAAGCGATCGTGAAACAAGCCAATCAAACTCAACGCCGGTGTCTTTTTCGATGGGCTCTTGGAGGATGGCAACAATTGCTGGCAACGCGTCAGCGGCTAGCGCCGCGGGAGCATCCTCCCCTGCGGCCCGAGCCGCTTCGATGTGCCGGGCCAGGCCAGCAGTGGCAGCAACGCGGATCGCTGACGGAAGCTTTGTGTCGCGTGCGGCCGCGGCCAGTGCGACGGCAGTCGGGGGCCAAGGCTTTCCATCCTTCGCCTTGAGCTCTCCGATCAAGAGCAATGCGTTGATACGCACGAGCATGTCGGCATCTTCATCGCGAGAGAGTTTTTCAAAAAACACAAGAAAGACACGACTGGCATCCTCAAACGCCTTCTCGTCAGCGATCTCTGTGAGCAGTAGTTCCCGCATTCGCCGCCGGGTGCGTTCGATGGTCGAACGGTTACTTGTCAGAGCGAGTTGCGGCAGGGCTGTCTGTTCCAGCAATGCCCGCAGGATGGCGTCGAGGCCACCGCCTTCTCGCAGTTGTTCTTTGTAGGCTCGCGTCTCTGGCGCCGCTTCGACCTTGGACCACGTCGAGTATTTCGCCGCGGCGTTTTGTGCAAAAGCCGCGTTGCCAAACGAGCCAAGTGCTACGCAGGCTGCAGTCATGAGGCAGCCAACGAGCAGGCGGGTGTTGTAAGCAATCGCTGACAGGCTCGGCAGCAGGACCCAAAAGCCACGCCGTACGTGGGTTGGCCCAACAGACAAACTAGAAGGAGTGTTCATAGAAGTGATGGCCAGACGGCTGGACGCACGGAGCGGGCGTTCGGTGGATTATCGGGGTTGAAACGGGTTAAGGTTCTCTTGAGGCATCTCTGGCTGGCCTGAACGATCCCGAGATGAACCCTTCGTGGTTTCTTCGGCGGAAGGCAGCGTGCCGATGTATTGGTTGATGCGAACCTGTGAATCGGCTGCAGTGGCTTTTTCAAACGAACCGTCTGCCCGGAGGAAAAGCATCTCAAACGGTTCCGGCGGGGCTGGCGATGCTTTCGTTCGGGTGTCCGTGCGATCGTCTTGCCGGCCCCGCATGTCAACCAGCACGCGGTTGGTAGCGATGTCTTCGCCTCGTACTCGGCTGTCGCCAGGTTTGTTAAGGGATTGATCGATGTTGGCCAAGCCACCGACTTCCGTTACGAGGCTCCGCAGCGAGTAGTTTCCCGTTTGCCTATTGGGGGCCAGCACGAGCAGTTCGATCATGCCAGGTTTGAGCCGCTTCATGGATTCCTTGCGTAATGAACGCACCAGCATAGAGGTGGTCTCTGGTACCACGACTGGCAGGCTCACATTGCTCGGCGCGGAAACCAGCTTGGCAGCTTTTGCAAGCGTTGACTCTGAAAGATGTTGTGCTGCCAGGTTGTAGTTGGGATTCCAAACAGACAGCCTCACCCGGTAGCGATAGCTTTTGCCCGGCTCGACATTCATGTCTACAAACCGAAACAGGCTGTATTCGATCCTCTCATTTGTCGGGGAAGATCCCTGCGGTGGTTCAGGTGGGGCTGCACCGAGAGCATCCTGCGAGGCCGTCTTTTTTTGCTTGAGATAGGAGATAAACCACGGATGCATCGCCTTGGTTCCCCAAGCTTCTCCGGCAATCAACTGCGGCAGCGGCGCACAGTAGCTGCTCCCAGTATTTCCAAGAGTCGATGGGCTGCCAGCGGCTGGAGTTTGAGCTGCTGCGGTAGAGTCTGGAAGCAAAAATCTCGTTGGAGGATTCTCCTGTGTGCCGGCCCACTCGTCCTGCGACTGCTTGGCAATCTGCTTGAGGTCCATTTTTTTCCACGCGTCGGGCTCGCCCGCTGCGGTCTCCGAACGCTCCACGAGATAGTCGCTCCAGAGCGGCACATCTCGTTTGGGGTCTTGGAAGCCAGCCGATTCAAACCGCTGCCTGTATTCGCCATTTTGCTTGGCCATCGGAATCAGTCCTGTCACGATCACGTAGCCAGCGATGCGGCCCCGCATGGCATTGTTTTGGCCCATGGGATCGCCGCCCGGCGGCAAACCAAATGGCGGAAAGGCCTCCTCTTTTTCGGCTCGCCCACGGCCGCTGCGAGGGCGTGGAGGTTTCCCCGTGGGGTCAGGCTCGACATCCCGATCGGCGTTTCGATCTGGCTGTGGCGGGGCAACGTCCTTGTCCTTTGCCGCCAGAACGACAACGCCCGCCACGGCACGCAGATTCTCGATTGGCAGCACCGCAGGCTGCGTTCGCTTGGACCGCTCTTCAAAGAGCGGCTTGTTCAGAAGAGAAACCTCGGGCATCGGGGTGATTTTTGGTTCCCGCCACGAATCGATCGATTTTTTCAGACTGACGTTCTTGGCTAGCACGTTTGCCGGCGGCTTCTTCACGCTTTCGATGTACGCCGCTGTGCTCGTGGACTTTGCCTCAATGGATGCGGGTTGTTGCTCCTTCGCGACGCTCTGGCTCCGAATGGCATCGATGCCTCCATACACGAGGAAGCAAGCGATCATGCCAACGCTTCCCCCGACGATCTTCTCGCCGTGATTGATTAAAAAACCGATGATCGCTTCTTTGTCGAACCGAATGCCGGGCAGTTTCATTCCGGTGGCCTCCCAGGAGGCTGTGGTTCAGGCTGTGGTTCAGGTTGTGGTTCAGGTTGTGGTTCAGGTTGTGGTTCAGGCTCGGTTGGCGTTTCTGGCGCAAGCCCAAATACCTTTTCATTCGGAAGCGTTGCTAGGCCTACTGTGCCGCGCAGTTCCACAACAACATCGTTGCTCCGGCTGCCCCGGCCAGTCCCGTCTGCTGTACTTGCTGGGCTGGAAATCGTCGTGGTGGCAAGTCCCTCGCCTACGTTGACTCGCACCTGCCGCACATCCACGGGCACTGCCGACGCGGCCAGTTCCACCAGCAGGGAGTCAAGCTTTCGCTGATCCACAACAGCGCGAATGACAAATGGCATCAGGTGCACCATGAGTGACGCCGGCGACGAGGAGAGTTCCGCGGCCGACAGCGGCTTCCCGTCAAAATCAACATAGATCCAGTTGCGAAGCGCATCGTCTGGGGAAGCCACAGTGCCTCCATCTTCCGGCAGGCCACTTGGGTTGCCGGAAGATGGAGGCATCGGCCCAGAACTCGCTCCTTGACCGCCAAATCGTGGGTGGGGTGGGCGAACTGCTGGCTGATCTGCCGGCGGCATTGCACCGCCTTCGGGAGACGGCGGCGCCGATCCCTGGAAAGCCGGACGAAAAATTCGAGATCGACCCATGCCCCCAGGGCTATCCTCGGCAGCCGGATATCCAATCATCAATTGTTCGACGCGTGGAATCGGCGCATTGTAGGCCCCAGTCGCTGTGGTATTCACACGCTTGATGGCATCGCACAAAAGGCCGTAGACCCACAGTTCCTCTTGAGCCAGAGCAACTTGCGCCGTCGTCGGTGGTTTTGCCCAGTTAAACGAAGCGTACAGTTTTTTTTGATCCTCTGCGTTCCATTGCACAAGCGATTGGGAGCCCTCCTGAAGTATTGCCCCGGGCCCGCCTCGATTTACTCCAGTGTCTGCCGGCGGCGACTGGCCTGGGGCTGTCGGATTGGCTTCGAGCATCGCTCCATCGGCACCCATTCGGGCGGGCAAATCCTGGACTAACGTACGGACGCTGTCTTGGTATCGCTCCAAAAGTTTTCGGGGCAGCTTGCTGTCGGCCTTCAAGCCGGTGGCGGTGCGTTGCAAAAAATCGGGTCCCAGCGTCGCGGGCCAGATTCGAAGCGGCTTTTGGCTCTCCCAAAAAAGTTTCCACTCCTGGAGTGTTTCCCGCTTGATTCCATCGGTTGTTTTTTTGATTTCGGTGGCCCATGCCTCATTGGGGTGCGGCTGAAGAGCGTTCACGTTCCTCAGCGAAGTCAAACGGCTTCCGATCTGGCTACGAGCCTTCACGATGTCATCCAACATGCGGCCCTTGGACAACAAGAGCAGCGGCAGAAGAATCAACGGCACCACAGCCGCCAGCAGCCAGAAATGGTACTTGGCCAGCAGGATCGCATACGGGCGAATGGCGTCTGGAAGTTGCATGTGTGTTCGCTACTCCGACACTGAAAGAGCGGGGGCAGTCGGGCGAGGGGGCGGCTTTGGGCTACCTGGCACAGTGGGCTGCCAGCAAAACTGCAGAATAAAATCATACCGTTTGAGATCGATCATTTTTTCTTTTGTCTTGTCGACTGGCTGTTCGCCGGTGCCGCCTTGCACTGTGGGGCCGCCGAGCCGTGGGTCGAGAATTTGAATGGCTTTAACAGGCGAGGATTCCACGATCACTGGAAACGCAATTCCCAGATCGCGCACGTCAACCAACTGGCCCGCCAGCGGCCCCGTTGAAACCATCACCTGCTGCGGGTCCTCGCCAGCCTCGTCTTGAGCGACTTGCGTTTTAGCGTTCGAGTCTTTGCCCAACAGGTTTTTGACGATCGTGGATCGCACAAACTCAACGCTCTGATTTGGCTTGTGATGGGTTTCGTTGTGGAAGTGATGCCCCTTCATTTCAATCACCCACCCAGGCCCACTGGGCCGATCGGCCGCCACCGACTCAACGGCTTCGCCTGGCTGTGCTGGTGGCAGTTCGTTGATAGCCGGGGTCGCCGGCTCAACGCCATCGGGGCTTGGAGCCTCCTCGCTGGGGTCTTCGGCAGGGTGCGTTTCGGCCCACTTTTCTTCCACGCCTGCGAACCATCTCGAGAGATCCGGAAACCACTCGCATTCAATCCGATCGATATGCAGTTCGTTCCGATCCCCAAGTACATCCGGCACCTTGCCCGGCTCATCTCTCGGTAATAGCGATTCAACGGCCCGCAGCATGTCAAGCATTTGAAATCGGCGGTCTTGAACGCGCAACAGATACTGCTGCTGCGCAATCGCGGCATCCTGCTTTTGCTTCACTTCATCCAGCGCCGCAATGGCTGCCTGCGAGCGGGTCTTCACGCTGTCGGCCTGGCTAAACGCCTTGGCGTAGAGCGGCGGGGCATACGTGGTCCACGCGAAGAACATGCCGATGAAGCTGATTAAGCTTGCCGCCAAGAGCCCCATCAGCGCCCCCACAGCCCACGGTTTTTTCGACTCGATCAGTCGTTCCTGCAGGATCTCTCGCGGGAGTAGATTGGTGCGAATGCTTGCCCCGCCCGCGGCTTGAATCGCCAGCCCGTAGGCCGTACCGAACGCGAGGCGATTTTCCCGGAACGCCGGTGCCGCTAACACAGCTGGCCCCTCGAGGTTGCGAAATGTGTCGAGCCTCTGCACGTCGAGTTGCAATTGCTTCGCTACAAAGTCGGAGAGCCCTCGCAGCTTTGTGGCATTCCCTAGAAGCAGCACTTTGCCGATCGTTGCCGTCCTGTCGGCACCAGTAAAATAGTTGAGCGATCGCTGCAATTCTGAGGCAAACTCGTTAAAAACAGGCCGCATGGCTTTAAAGACGAGCTTCGGATCTTCTGCACGCACGGCATTGCGTTTTAAGTGCTCTGCCTTGGCAAACGTGAGCTTCATCCCTTGCACGAGAGCCTTGGTAAAGTTGCTGCCGCCAAGAGGCATGCTGCGCTGCCAGATGCGCATTCCGTTGGTAATGACAAGATCGGTAGAGTCGACACCTGTAGACACCAACACAATCGAGGGTTGCGGTGTGTCGGGGTCGCTGGGAGTCGGATGCGGCATCTGATCGAAGATCACCACATTGGCCAGTGCCACCGGAGCCAACTGCAACAGATCAATTGCAATACCGGCCTGAATAAATGGCAAGAGAGCCTTTGTGACCTGCTCTTTTTTCATGGCAAATACGGCCACTTCGGCATCCAGCACAAAGCCGCTCTCCTCCATCCCTCCGGCGAGTCGCTGCCAATCCCATACCACTTGTTCGAGTGGAAAAGGAATTTGCTGCCTAGCCTCGTACTTCACGATATCGGGAATCTTCTTGGCCTCGATTGGCGGGAGCTTGATGAATTTCGTCAGCCCCGATTGACCTGCCACTGCAACGGCCACACGATCTCCTTTGAGCGTGTTGCGTCCGAGGAATTCCTCCAGAGCCGCCTGCACCAGTGCCACAGGGTCGGCTTCGGGCTGCGTGAGGATCATCGGATATTCGATATAGTCAAACGCCTCGGCAGTGAGCTTCCCGGGCTGCGTCGACATCCGGCATCGCATTGCTTTGAGCGCGCACTTGCCGATATCAATTCCCCAGACGTAGGGACTGCGAGCCATGGCCTTTTCGCCTTTTCCAGAAAGAGCATTAAACGGAAGGCGACTGTTTCTCTCAAAGACGCAAAAACAGTCACACTCACACTTTACGAACGATTCCTCTGGGGTGTCAAACGCTCCCCATAGCCGGCATCTCCTCCTCTCCGGAGCCGGGGTGACGCTGCCAACCTCTGCGGCGTGCCCGGGCCTCTCAAAAACCGTGCCATGCAATGCACAGCACGTGGTGTGTATCGTTTCGGATGCGAGTTCGCTTTACACTTCCAGAGTCTCGGAAGCCGCATTCACTTAGCATGACACCCGCATGACTCTCGAACGCATTGCTGTTTTTTTACCCTGCTATTCTCTGGATGATTTTCCGACATGGCTCGAGGAGGGCGAGGCGGATGACCTCCTCGCAGCGTGGACTGCCGCCTGGCACCCCCAACTGATTGCAGCGGTGGGTCGCATGCCCGTGTGGTTGAGTGCGGAAGTGCCCCCCGCCGATGGCGCGGCGATGGTAGGCATCGTGCCAAGCACAAGTGAAGATCGGCTGGCGAGTATGCTTTCCGCAAACTGCATGGCTGGATCACGCTGGGTGCGGAAGATCAGCAGTCGGCCGGCCATCGTGGCTGCCTCGTTGGCAGCGGTGCGAGACGGCACGCACGATGTCGAAGCGGATGCTGCCTGCGAGCCATTACTCGCAGACGATTTTTTCGCATTGGGATTGGCGTGGCTGCTCTGTGAATTACTGGCGCGACGCATGCGTTCGTCCACGGGGCTTGGCTCCACCAGTTTTGAGGAGAGCGTCATCGCCGCTGCACATGCCGCAGTCGCGGGTAATGAGACGATAGCTCGCGAGCGGTTGCAAGAATGCTTCGACGTTCTTCTCGCGACACGGCATCAGTATTATCCAGTCGATGCATGGATCATGGATATTGTGTTGCTGGCGGAATCCACGCTCGGTCGCCGATTGGCCAGCGAACTCGATTCACCCGTGCCACTGACGCTTGTGGCAACCGGCCGCGTGGTGGAAACGCTCGCACGAGAACATTCCGCATTATTGGATCGGCTTCGGCAACGCATCGCGGCAGGCACGCTGTCGCCCGCAGGCGGCCGATACGATTCAAAGCCACTGGATGCCTGCACTCCTGAAACAATATGGGAGTCGTTTGCGCATGGGCACCGTGTCTGGCGTGAGTGCGTGGGATCCGTCCCGTCTACCTATGCGCAGTGTACGGGTGGTTCGTCGGCGATCGTACCGCAGGTGTTGGCTAGCTTTGGCTATGCCGGAGCGATCTGGAATTTGTTCGACGGCACTTCGCTGCCCGATCCAGGCACCAGCCGGATTCGCTGGGAGGGCAGTGGCGATGCAGCCATCGACGCGGTTGCCCGTCCGCCGCTCGACGCTCGACTCGCCACCACGGTTCTTCAGTTTGCAGACAAGCTTGGCGACGCGATGGACCACGACCATGCAGCGATTCTACAATGCGCCCACCACGCAGGCACGGCCAGCCCCTGGTTTGATTGCTTGCGACGCGTCGGTCGATGGAGCACCGTGCTGGGCACATTCGTAACGGCCGACGAACTCTTTCGCCGTACAGCCGGCACCGGCACGGTGGCCACTTTTGAGCCCGACACATTTCCAGTTACGCTGCCGGCCTTTGTTTCAGGTTTCCTTTCAGCCGGGTCGGATGGCATCGGTGCAGGCGTTGTGGATCCTGTCGGCACAGATTCGATTGGCATGAGTGTGGCCGCCGAACAGGCCCAATCGCGAGTGCTCTTGGAGGCCAGTCGAGCCCTTGATCGTGTGCTGCCGCTGGACGCTCTTCAGACCGGAGTTCACGAACGGCCAATGAGAGGGGGCGCAGCACTTCCGCAGGCCCACAGCGAGAGTGTGCCGCGAACATGGCACAAGAAAACCGCTAGATGGCCAGCCCTCGTACGACGAATTGTCGGCGCGGGAAGTGGTGCCGCCAGCGAACAGTTGGTCTTGGAAAACAACGCCGTGCGAGTGCGGGTGAACCCAGCCACTGGTGGCGTGCTATCCTTGCGTCGCCCTGGCGACCGAGGCAACCAACTCTCGCAGCAACTCTCGCTTCGCAGGACTCTCGCTGCGCCGCCTGCTGGCAGCCACTGGGAAGACTCCCAAGAGCGAGCAGACTATTCCGGGATGGTTGCCGATCGCATCGAGCGAGTGCCAGGCGGCATTCACAGCCAGGGCCGACTGGTCGACTCGCAGGGGCGCAACGTGGGAACGTTTACGCAGCGACTCTCACTCGTCAACGACATGCCGCTGGCGCGACTAGACATGAGCGTGAAATTATCGAAGGCTTTATCCGGCCCGGTCTTTGAAGAGCATGCCGCCTGCCGCTTTGCGTGGAATGAAAACGACAGCCTCGACTTCTGCCGCAGCCTGCACGCGCAGTCGATCGTAACCGAACGTACTCGGTTCACAGCGCCACATTTCGTGGAGTTGAGAGATGCCTCTGCGGCAGCTTTGCCTTTGGAATTATCAGCGGGTGCCTCACGTGCAGCAGTCGAGCGGATTGCCATTTTTACAGGCGGCCTGCCTTGGCACATCCGATCAAGTCCGCACATGCTCGACTCAATTCTCTTGGTGGGCAATCGCACCGAAGGTGAGTTCACGATGGCGATGGGTTTGGGCCTCGACCGTCCGTGGGATGTGGCGATGGCCCTGCACGCCGCTGGGCCCGACGGCATCGCTGGAAGCCTGGCCTCGTTGAAGCACAACGGTCCGTCGAATGTGCGAATCACCGGTGGCAGTGCTGTCTATGCAGACACGGCACACCAACGCATGATCGGGATGCGAGTGGGTTTACTCGAATCAGTGGGCCAATCTGGAGACGTGCGGATTGAGTGGGGAGCCGACGTTGAGTCGGCGTGGGCGTGCGATGCACTTGGACGGCCTCTTGCCGGAGATAGCGGGCCAACGTTCGCCGTTGACGGCCGTTCTACAACCGTATCGCTCCGCCGGTATGGTTGGTTGCAAATGGAACTAAGATTTCGTGTGCCGGGGCCTCAGGCCGAGCCTCACGTATCGTAGCCAGCAGCCATCGCACGCAGGATATGGAGGAGCCTTGAACGAGCACACGGTGAATACGATGATCATCACACTGGATGGACCAGCAGGCGCGGGAAAGAGTTCAGCGGCACGCGCGCTGGCTACGCGATTGGGTTGGTGCTACATCGATACAGGCGCCATGTACCGCGCGGTGGCGATGGTGGCATTGGAGCAGGGCATACCTCTCGAGGATTCCTCACGTGTGGCCGCCCTTGCCGAGTCGATTCAGATTGCCTTTCAGGACGGCAGCGTGCTTGTCGATGGCCGGGATGTTTCAGCCGAGATTCGCAGCGAGCGGATCACGTTGGCCACGCGGCCGGTGGCCGATGCCCCGCCTGTGCGAGATGCGATGAAGCGGGTTCAGCGGCGCATGGCGGAGGGAAGAAACGTTGTGACAGAAGGCCGCGATCAAGGGTCGGTCGTTTTTCCACATGCCGCAGTGAAGGTGTTTCTGACGGCCTCGCCAGAAGCCCGCGCCAGTCGTCGCCACCTCGAGGAAATAAGTCGGGGCCGCAATACGACGTTTGAGCAGATTTTAGAATCGCAATCCTGCCGCGACGAGGCCGACCGCACGCGCCCTGTGGGTGCGCTCCGGCCAGCGCACGATGCGGTGTTATTGGAAACAGACTCTCTGTCGTGCGATGAGGTGATCGATTGTCTGATCGCGCTCATTGAAGCGAAGAAGCAGTCGCTTCAGAAAACCTCATGAAAGCCCCCCGACATGGCATGGCAACTCCGGAGCCGCCCTTGCCGGCAGTCGCGCCGCGCGGGCACAGTGCGTTTGGTTGCGCTCTCTATGCGTCGCTCTGGGTGCTGACCCGGATGCTTGCTGTGTCGGTGTTTGGATTTCGCGTGCGTTTTGCCGAGTCGCTCCCAAAGCAGGGCGGACTGCTCATGCTGTCGAGCCACCAGAGCCATCTCGACCCGCTCCTCTTGGGGTTGTCCTGCCACCGCAGACTGTCGAGTTTGGCACGAAGTTCGCTCTATCGATTCAAGCCCTTTGCAGCCATCATCACGGCGCTCGATGCGATTCCGATTGATCGCGAGGCCTCGACTGTCGCGGCAATGAAAGGAGTGATCAATCGGCTTCGCGATGGGGCTGCTGTGGTTATCTTTCCAGAAGGCACTCGCACGGCTGACGGAAACTTGGGCGAACTCAAAGGTGGCTTTGTGCTGCTCGCTAAACGGGCTGGGGTGCCGATCGTGCCAGTGGCTATTGTGGGCGCGTGGGAGTGCTGGCCTCGCACGCGTCTGTTTCCGAGGCCAGGCCGAATTCGGCTGGAGTTTGGACGGTTGTTGCAGCCGGAGCAGATTGCATCGATGAACGATCGGGAGATTCTGTCCATCTGCACCGCTGAGCTCAAACATCTCGACCTCATCGCCCGCGCTGCTCGGGATTCCGGTCCACTGAAGTAATCGCCGCTGAGTGTGGGTGTGCGGTTGCTCGATTGGACTGAAAAAAAGCGCCGTTATGAAGCGGGCGAATCGGCGGGGCTGCCGGCCGGCCGCGCCCGTTTGAACGGGTCGATTTTTCCTCCACCGGGGCCGGGCGGAGGGGCGTTGGGGGATTGGCCAAATGGGAGTATTTTCGGCCACTCCAGATTCATGCCAGGCCACTGCGGTGCGGCGGGTGGATCCACAGCCTTGGGTGCAGAGGCTTGTGCCGATCTAGTTGGCGCTGCAACCGGAGGCAGTGGAACGGCGACGGCGGACGGGCCGAGCACTTCGCTGGGGTTCGGAAACGCAGTCGCAGAACTTGGTCTGGGAGTTGTCGAAACGATTGTGCTTGGCACGCCGGCTTCGCTTTGCCCGCTACTTTCCAGGACGCGGATCGAGACGTTGTCAATGTGAGCTTCGCCCAGCCCAGTGAGTGCAAACGTTACGACAAGTGGTTCGCTGGAAGCATCGGCTGGCACGATGCGATAGAGCACAAGCCTTCGCCAGCCAGCAGTCACACCCACTCGTTCGGCCAGCGCCGCTCCGCCGATGGAATCAAAGACAAGTAGGCCGTCCACGCTCCCCTTGATGGGCTGCGGCACCCACACGCGTGCCTCGATCTGGAGAAGTTTGCCGCTGGGCGGCGAGATGGGGGGAGTGGTGATCCACACCGGCGGCGTTTCGACTGTGCCCGGAGATTCCGCCGGGTTGGCTGTCTTGGCCCTCATTAAAAGGCTCCCTTTGCCCCCTGCGGGGTGCGTGCGGGAGATTTCGACGGCGGTGCGGATCGTCGGTTCGTTCATCGCGAAGTGGCGCCAGCCGTTCCCCGACAATTCCTCGATGCGTTCCATCTCACCGCCAAGCAGCAATTCTTCCTGAGGCACTGTAGAGGCAATCGCTTCAACAAACCGCCAGTGTTCGGCCAGCGATGCGTCCGAAGTGGAGAGTGGTCCTGCCACCATCGAGCCTGTGGCCAGAACGCCGCGTTCCCACGTCAGGCGTTCGAGTTGGCCTCCGATGGCAGCGGCACGCTCCAGCCCAGCAATAGCAGTGGCCGGATCGCTTGCGGCGATTTGCTCTGCGGCCAAAGCACTCCGCTGAGCTTCGCTGAGCATCGCAGCAGCAGGCAGATTGCCCAGCGCAGCAGGGGGGAGTTTTAATAACAGTTCCGCCCCATCTGCCAGCACGATCGCCGCCTGAGCGCGGGCCGATGCCAACGCGATCGGCGAGAGTTCCCGCACCCGCTGCTGCACATGCGCTGTCACAGATGGATCGCCACTCAAGAGCACAAGGCTCGAAGAACGGAACGGATCCAGTACGATCGACACGCCGCCTGTGACCCTTTTTTGTCGCAGTGGCCGCAAGCCACCAGGCCCCACTTCCCACGCCTGATGTGCCTCGGGTACGCCAGGCACAAGAAGAGTCAGCGGCGAACTCTCCTTTGGAATATCACCGTGGTAGTGGCGGGCCACAATCTGCGAGCCTTGCACGCACCGCCACGCCACCACCATGCGTGCGCGGGCTGCCTCCAGCACCACGGCCTTCACCTCCGGATCGCTGGATTGTGCCGAAGCGGCGAATCGACCGGCGGCTGCCCACGGTTCGAGGAGTTTGAGCTTGAGGTTCATTGCCAAGGCCGCCGACCCTCGTGCCCGCGATTCATGATCGTCGCTGTCGATGCGACGCGACGATGCAAAGAGAATGCCTCGTGTGCCGGCAGCCACTGCGGTCATGGCGGCTAGAGAAAGACTTTCGGGATCGACCGCCAGGCCGCGTCCACCGATGCCCGACAGGCTGGCGGCTTGCTGTGCCGTTCGCGGGTCGAGTTCTGTGGAGAGCGTGGCTAAGAGTGGCGTGCCCGGCCGCATAAGCCGGGGCCGGTCTCGCAACCACGTCAGATAGTCGGCTAATTCCACGCTCGTGCCCAGCACGGTTCGTCGTGCGACGAGCAGATCAACGTGCCGTGAGATTGAACGCAGGCCAGAGTCAGCTGAGGCGATGATCGCTCGGCCGCCGCGCATGTCGCAGGCCCGCACGCGTCTGGCCCGTTCGGCCAGCGATTCGACGTCCGCTTCCGACAACCCGCTGCCCATGTCCCACAGCAGCACGCGATCCCAGTTGGCCGAGAAAACGGGCAGCGATTCAGGATCGCGTATGTCTACGTCTGGAAGTTGTGGGGGCGGGCAGATAATCCAGATTCCTGCGCGGCGGGCTTCGGCCAGCAATTCACCCGAAGCGGGAGTGGCCAGACGCACGCAATTGAAGCCCATCGCTGCGATTGCTTCCAGCGGTTCTCCACTGTGATCCAGAGCGCGGGGAAAAAAAGGAAGCCCACCGACCTCGAGTACACCGCGTGCTAGGCCAGTGGATGGGTCAGCCAGAGATTCCACGGGGGGCGTTGCCGCAGGCGTTACCGTGGGCTCTGCGTTGGCCGAAACCGTGAGTTGCACCGGACGCACGTTTGGGTCTCGTATTCCGGTGGCCGTCTCGCGTCCCCTTGTGGGCGTTGCAGCAACAGCGTCCTGGACCACGCCATTGAGTAAAATATCATCAATCGCCACATCGTAGTGGCCAGGAGAGGAGTAGATTTCCAGCACCAGATGCGTTGCCAGAGCACCAGTCAGATCACCCGTGGGGCCGTGCTCCGCACGGAGGGCCAAGAGCTGTTGCTGGAGTCCCGTTGCGATTGTGCCCACCTCGAGTTGTTCCCAGCGATCGGCATCCTGCGAGATGCTGCCTGGTACAAGCACTTCAATCGGCCGGCCAGTCTTTGGGGCAATAAAGTTCGGCAGCATCACTCGCACAGAGAGCCGGATGTCTGGACGGTCGGCCCGCACCCACAGCGAGGCCCGCCACTCATCAATCACTCGCGTTCTTCCGATGGGAGTTTGCAGTCGCAGCGTTGTGCCGGAAGAAACATTCAGCACGATCCGTTCGCAAGCGATGCCCCTGTGCGGCTTGTCCCGACTGCGGGCATGGCTGACTACTCGAGGCCGTACGTCCGACTCTGCAACCGCCCAAGATATTTGTTCGCCCTCAAAAGACTCCTCAACCGTAGCGGCAAGCAATGCCTCGCCTGCTGCTAGCGAGGCCAACAATCGCCACAGAATCAACAGCAGTAGCGATGCGGCAGGCCGATGGCAGGCAGGCGGTACCAGCTGCGGAACGTGGCTCGAAAATGGAGGAAGACGAAATTCGTTCATGCCAAAGATCCGCTCACCCACGTCATTGCGTTTCGAGTCCTCATGTGGGCCATGAGGTTGCGAACTACCAAAAAGGGCCGCGAATAAAATCCTTCTAGCAGCCCTTGCATCGCCGGCTCCAGATCATCATGCTCACAGTTCCCCCAGAATGGGCGGCGTAAGACAGCCCCGATCGCACGAAGGCGCAATCGCCTTAAGCGTTTGGTGTGCTTGGAGTTACAGCTAGTTTTGGCGGCTGGCAAGGCTCGCCTTGAACCGTGCAGCCGAGCGAAGAAAATAAAGCCAAGAAAATGAGGCATGTCAGACTAGGCATATCAGCCATGTTCAACGAGGCATTGGCCTTGCCCGTCCTGAATGAGTCCGCGCTTCCCCTGTCCTTCGGTGCCCACGCATGAAACCAAAGACGGCCAATGAGCTTGCGGACCAGGCTCAAGAACTGGGGTTGGTCGGGGCATCACAGTTCGAGGATGTCTGGGCCGAACTCGGCGGACACAACGTGTCGATCGAGGAAATCAGCAATGCGTTGACGCGGCGAGAGTTGCTCACAGCCTTCCAGATCGAGCGGCTTCTGCGGGGAGAAAAAACAGGTTTCTTTTACGGCAATGCCAAGCTGCTCTATCAGATTGGTGCCGGCTCGTTCGCCCGCGTCTTCCGTGCCATCGACACGTCCGACGGCAGCATCCTGGCGGTGAAGGTGTTGCGCCATCGGTTTAGCGCCGATCCGGAAAAGTGCAAGTCGTTTCGGCGAGAAGGAGAAATGGGTCGCTTGCTTCGCCACCCAAACATCGTGGCCATTGCAGATGTGGGGCAAGAACATAACGTCAGCTACATCACGATGGAGTTTTTGGAGGGGCAGACGCTGCGAGAGTTGGTGCGGATTCGAGGTGCCGTCGATTTGGCGAGAGCAATCGACCTGATCGCGCAGATGGTAGCTGGGCTCGAATATGCCCATCGCCGGGGTGTCACTCATCGGGATTTAAAGGCGTCCAACGTGCTGGTGTCTTCCGTCGGGCAGGCGAAAATCGTCGATTTTGGTTTGGCCGGCATCGACGCCGATATCGGCGACAAGTCGCTCGGCAAGATGGAGCATCCCCGCACGGTTGACTACGCAGCTATCGAGAAGATTTCTGGAATGAAAGATGACAGCCTGCGCAGTGATATTTATTTTTTGGGCACCGTGGCGTATCTCACGCTCACGGGCAAGTCGGCATTGGCCGAATCCAGAGATCGCGCCGTGCGGTCGGATCCGCGTCGCTTCACATCGGTTGAGCCGCTGGCCTCCTGCGCGCCGCACCTGCCGCGAGACGTAGTCGATGTCATCAGTCGCATGATGCGTCTGGATCCACTCGATCGCTGGCAAACAGCGGCAGATGTGCGGCGAGCACTCGAGCCATTGATGGGCAAGTACGATACGTCCGCTTCAGGAGCGGCCGCCAGTGGCGTTCCGGCGGTTCCAGTCGGGGAGTCGGCTGAATTCCCCCTGCCCTCGGCAATGAGTGCCGTGCGTGCGGCCACCAAAGGCACGCTCATGGTGGTCGAAACTTCCGCAAAGGCGCAAGAATCGCTGCGGCATTTTTTCACAAAGCTAGGCTATCGCGTTTTGATGACGGAGAACCCCCAGCGGGCGCTGTTGCGTTTTTCGGCAACGCCGCCGCCTGCCGACTGCTTGGTGATGAGTACGCAGTCGCTCGGCGATGGCGCGGTGGAGGCGTTTAACGCGCTATCCAAGGACCCGTTCCTGGCCAAGCTGCCCGCCATTCTGCTCACGAGCCCTAGTCAGAAATCGCTGGCACGGAGGGCAACGCTGGATGAGTACAGGAAAGTGATCGAGGCGCCGATTCGCACCGCGGCCATGAGCGCGATGCTCGATTCCTTGCTGGCCCACAAGCTGGCCGCGCCTGAAGCGTAAGCCGAACGTCAACTGTATCGCCACACGTGAAGCGGCGATCCTACCGAACGGCAGAAGGCGGCCGAGTCGAGCATGGTGCGTCGGACGGGCAGCGGATCAGCCCGGTTGAAAACTATTCAGAGCAACTCCTAGCCATGCTGGAATGCATCGCCCGCCCCAAGCCCGCGATCCAACGTTACGCTATCGACTTCGACGGGGAATGGAGCCTGCGATGGCCCTTTGGAGAGAGGGGGATCGCAACGGCTCGGGTCACCGCGTTGCCGGTGCGGTTCTCAATGGAGCCACTTCTGCCTTTGGCTCTGCCTTCAGGAGCTGCACCTCGCCTCCCACGCGTCGTACCCTAGCCGCATACGCCTGTTCGAATCGGCCTGTGGCCTGCTCATCGGACAGGGCTGAATCGAGTGAGGGATCGCCGGAGGTATGGCTGGCCCGTTCCAGCGGTAGGTGTCGCAGTACGCGGATCGTGAGATCCTCCCCGCCCACGTCATCGAAGAGCCCCGCGGCCATTGCAGCCGGTAGGAGCCCCTCTCTGTCTGGGTCTTCCTCTGCACGCGCTATCCACCACGCCATTCGTCGCCATCGCGCCGCACGCTCGCCACGCATCTTCGCCGAGGGGAATCGCATCCGCTCACCAACAGAGTCATTCGTGTTCTGATCGCGTTTGTCCTGTGTGCCTTCTGCCAAAGTGACTTCCACGAGGTGATCGGCGTCTTCGGGTTGGCCGTAGGTGAGCTTGGAGTCGTACCCCAGATCCAGCCACACCGGCACCATCCACGGAGAGAAAAGCTTTGACTTGACGGTTCGCACAAGTGCCGATGATCCGCTTGCCGAGTTGCCCACGATACACAGCATGAGGCCGACGAGATACAGACAGATCAATGCTGTGGCCACGCCTCGCATCGTCTCTGAGGGCGCTCTGGCCGATGCAGCAGACGCGACAGGCCGTGCGTGGGGGGGCTGCGTTGGGGCATCTTTGGTGGCCATTGAATTTCGTCTCCGTAGGGCCTTTCTATCTTTTAAAACCTTTTTGAACAGCATTTTTCTTCTTTGAGAGTTGCTCCGCGTTGACATTCTCGCAAGCGGGCGATACTTTTCAGGGGTCTGAATTGGCGACTTTCGTTGCCAATTCGACACGACCGCCACGCCCACAACGTATTTTCAACCGAATCTCTTCTGGAAATCTGTTTTGGGGGATTAGCTCAATTGGGAGAGCGTCTGGCTGGCAGCCAGAAGGTCAGGGGTTCAAATCCCCTATCCTCCACTTTATTGGTGCGCGGTTGTGTCGGTTTGAGGGTGATCGCAGGCCACGCCCACTTGAGCATCTCCAACAAGCCCTTTCCTGTGAGCCCTATCCCCTGTGAGCCTCTCGAATGAAGCCGACGCATATGCGGTGGCGACAGAGATTGCGTGGCTGAATGGCGCATGGATTTCCAGCGGCGATCTCTCGATCCCTGTTGGGGATGCTGGCTTTGTGCTGGGAGCCACGGTCACCGAACAGCTCAGGACGTTTGGTGGCCGCGTTTTTTTAGCCAACCTGCATGCGGCCCGCTTTCGCGATTCGTTGGCGTGTGCGGGCATCGATCCAGGGCTATCGTTGGAAACGATCTTTGCAGCGGCTGCAACGGTTGCAAGTCATAATCATGCACTCGGTGTCCTCCAAGACGATTTGGGCGTGATCGTATTTGCCACTCCAGGCAATCTGCCATCACAACACCAGGGGCGGGCCAGCCAACCTCGGGTGGCGATCCACTCGTTCCCGCTAGCATTTTCCACATGGGCCAACGCCTATCGCAACGGCGCTGCGCTTCGCAGCGTGTCGATCTGCCAGGTGCCCGATACCTGCTGGCCACTCCAGATGAAGTGCCGCAGTCGCATGCACTACGTTCTAGCCGACACCATGGCGAGATCGCTCGAACCAGCCGCCCGTGCTGTGCTCTGCCACGCCGACGGAAGGGTGAGCGAAACCTCGACGGCTAATATCGCCATCGTGCGAAGGGGTACGATTATCACGCCTCCATCAACCGATGCCCTTGCAGGCGTCAGCCTTCGCTATCTCAAGCAACTCTCCGCCTCGTTAGGGATTTCGTGGCAGGAGCATTCGCTGCGATCGGAGGATCTGGCGAGTGCCGACGAGATCCTGCTCACCAGCACGCCCAGTTGCCTGTTGCCAGCCACCCGCCTGGATGGCCGTCCCATCGGCCTCGGCCAGCCAGGACCGATTGCAGAACAGTTGCTCGCCGCGTGGAGCAGCAGCGTGGGCGTGGATATTGTGCGACAGGCCTTCGAGGCCGCTCAACCAACTGTGCCGTCGGTATCTCCCGTACCCACGGCACGACTCGCATGAAGAGGTGGGCACTGCATCACGAATGTGGCTGTACACGTCACCAAGCAGGGCCAAAATGGCTGAATTCGCTCTGTTTTTGGCAGAATGCAGTCCAAGAGGCCTCAAGGACTGACCCCCCTAGTGGCCCCGCTCTCCAAACGCTTCGGCTGGAATGACTCGCATGGCTCTGGTTGCAAACCGTTCTGCACCCCCTCTATAGTGTGGTCTGTTGGATCCCGTGTGGTCGCAGATCGGCTGCCGGGATTCCACGGAGAACTTTCGCTGTGCCTGTTCAACTTTTGCCAATCCGCCGGTTTGGGCTCTGTTTCTTGTCTGTGTGTTCCTGAGTCGTGCTGATCGGTTGAAAGTAGGCTGGAACAACCGTTGTTGCAGCTTTTATTCCTAGAGATTCTTTGCTCTCTTACACGAACCGTCATGTCGCCTTTGGGCGAATGTGACAGAACTGGAGAATTTTATGCATGCTCTTCTGGCTGTGGCTGCTGATGCCATTGTAACTGCTGGCGGGGTTACGGCCCTGTCTTCCGACTTCACGAAGAACACCCCCCTGCAGTCGATCACACTCTACCTTTTCTTTGCAGGTACCGTGGCCATGGGGGCTGGGGCGCTCTACTTTTTCTTGATGCGCAACAATGTCGAACCAGCGTATCGAAGCACGATGGTGGTGGCGGGTCTGATCTGCGCGATTGCCTGCTTTCATTACTTCAAGATGACGCACGTGTATCAAGAGTCGGGCGGACAGTTTCCGACGGCGCTGCGGTATATCGACTGGTTGTTTACCACGCCGCTGCTCCTCGTGAAATTTCCGCTCCTCTTGCGGATGGGAGATCGGGGCACGAAGTTCTTTTTCCAACTCGTACTCCTCGACGTGGCAATGATCGTCACCGCGTTCATTGCCGAAACATCGCCCGTCAACTCGGAGCGTTGGTGGACGTTTTTCCTCGTCTCCTGCGTGTGTGAATTGATGATTGTCGGAGTGCTCTTCATGTCGCTGGGGCATGCCATCGCCGAGGCTCCGGCCCCGCTTGCAAAGTCTCTTGAGACGATGCGTTTGTTCGTGCTGTTTGGCTGGGCGATCTATCCGATCGGGTTTTTAATGGCCCGTTCCGGAAATGGTGAGTACCGAGAAATCGTCTACAATATCGCAGACGTCATCAACAAAGTGGGCTTCGGTTTGGTCGCCTATCATGGCATCCAAGCCATGAGCCACTCCAACGAGTCTCACAACCAAGGCTAACTTCCTAACTGTCTGTGGATCAAATCATCCATGACCTTTGTCCACTTGGTCGACCGCTGGAAACGCCGAGGGTTTCCAGCGGTCGACGGTGGCCGTTGCGTGTGGCGGCAGACTTGCTCCACGGTCTCCTAAGCGTCTGTGAATGCACCGCGACGGGCCTCGCTCTATCAGTCGCAGTATTTCGGCCACCCCAGGCTTCTCTTTTTTCTATGCCTTCCAACAGTCCCTTTCAGCCATGTCGGCTTGCCATATCCATCCGCCTGCCTTTGAAGATCGCATCTTTCGTGGACTTCCGTTGGCGGGCCTGCTCTTAGCAACGCTCGCGGCGAGCCTAGGCGGGCCGCAAGTTTCAACGCTCCTGGCTCCGCTGCCCTGGATTATATCGCTGGCGGTTGTGGGGTTGCCTCACGGTGCAGCAGACTTGGCGCTTGCACAGCGATTATGCGTCGGGCCTTTGTCGCGGCGAGTGTTTGGATTGTATCTGGTTGCCATAGGGGCAGTGCTTGCACTCTTTATCATTCTGCCTGGACCGTTGGTTGTGCTCTTCACGGCCTTGAGCGTCTGGCATTTCGGCCTCGGGCACGCCGATGGACAAAGGCCCCCGATTCCTGCTGAGGTGTGGCCGCAGGTGCGGGCGGCGGTGGCGCGAGGGGCTAGTGTGCTGGGCGTTCCCATGGCCTGTTGGCCTTTGGCCACGTCTCAAGTTGTGCTGGAACTCCTCTCTCTAGTGGGCACAACGGCAACGCTCGATATGGCCGGGTGGTTTGCACCGACGGGCATTGGTCACGTGGGGATCGCGATGGTGGTGGTGGCCGCCTGTGCGTTGGCTGCCGAGGCGATCGCCTCGCGGCATGTGCCCGGGGCGATGCGACGCTCGTGGGATACTCTTGTTGATCTCTCGATCATTGGACTGGTCGGCGTTGTGGCAGACCCTTTGTTTTCAATTGGATTTTACTTTCTTTTTTGGCACGCATGGCGACACATGCGACTCCTAGCATTTCCCGTGGCCCGGATTGGCACCTCTGATCCGACGTCGCTTGGCCGCGCGCTGCTGCGACTGCATAGGGCTGCATTGCCGCTCTTGATTCCCACGTGGATCGCCCTGCTGAGTGGCTGGTGGCTGCTCTCGCCTCACCATACTGCTCGCGACTTAGCCATCCTGTCGCTGGCTGTCTACCTCGTTGTAACACCTTCGCACGACCTGCTTGTGGATCTGTTCCGCGTGAGGAGCCGGTCGGAAAGCATTCCGGGAGGGAATCGCCATCCTGATGTATTCTCTTTGAAAGTCCTTTGAAAGTCTCAACTCCCTCTCGCTCCCCATCAGCCTACACCTCATGCGTCGTACCGCTCGCCTGCTCGCCCTTCTAACGCTCGCAGCAGCGGCCGTCCCGTTGGTGCCATTCCTAGCATTCGGTGCACGGTTGGATCAGATGGTTGCTCGCGCAATCGATCCCCATCCGACGCCTGCGGTGATAGCGGCGATGGAGGTGGCCGTG
>CAIRDU010000253.1 GCA_903877395.1 uncultured Planctomycetaceae bacterium | reverse complement strand
CTGTAATGCCCGAATCTCAACCACTCTCGGATCGGTTGCAAACCGGATCCAGCCGAAAAACCAAGCCATACAAAAGGCCAACAAAGCGAGCAGGATCGCCGCGACCGTCCACTGCATCGCGGCTCCAGATGGGCGGTCGTCACTCCCAGCAGCAGACAGGTTCGACGATCGGGTTGAAGCTGTACTCACCATCGCACCTCATTAGAGATTTTCAACGTGGCCATCAAAATAAAGAAAGTTGCGGGCACCTTCAGGGGGGGTCCAGTTATTGGAATCATCGTCGTTAGTGTCGGTTTCCGTGCCGTTGATCCATGCGGCGTAGCCAGTGGCATGGAATGCCTGAAACTCGTAGAGGACCCACAGTTTTGACGTGGCCATATTGCTGCCCTGCCGCCGGGATGTGAGGGCCTGCTCACGGGTTTTGTTGGCCAGACGAAGCGCGGGATATTCGTAGCTCGTACCTTCGTAGGCGAGGGTTTCGTATTCCTTCGGCCGATCAGCGGTGGGAATCGCCTCCAACTTGGCCTTTATCTCTTCTGCTTGTGTGCCGGTTCGCAAAAAATAAACGCTATCTGATGGGCACCGAAAAGAATCGCGATTGTTCTCCATGTAGGAACCGAGCACCGAGGCAATGCTCGGCCTGATGGGCCTTGGCGACGGCGAGGACGGGGGTGAGTAAAAATCTAATTCCTGGCTCGGCAGCACGGCCGCATCCGGAAACTTCCCTCGGCTCTTGCGGTCTAGGTAGAGTTGAAAAGCGACACCGATCTGCTTGAGGTTGGATTTGCAAGTGGCGCGGCGACCGGCCTCGCGGGCCGACTGAACGGCGGGCATTAAAAGCCCCACGAGCAGGCCGATGATGGCAATCACGACGAGCAGTTCGACGAGCGTCATGCCCGGCCGGCGGGGACTGTGTGGCGTTATGGGTTCCACGAATCACCTTCTTGGAACGAACGATAGGCATTCTGCGATCGGCACGACCGATCCAGAAACCGTAATCCTACGGAATCCGGCGAACTCTTTTGTAATCCCTGCTGAAATGCAACGGTCGAGGTGTTGAAAAGGTGCGGGGCTGCCAATGGTAGAGTCCCGATTCTACCATAGACGATACCCATTGATGAGACGCAAGTCTTTGCGGCGATTGGTTTTTGTGACGGCTCATGTGTCTGGAGAAAAGCGGCATGGTGGAAGCTGCGGGAGATTTTTCCGGGGATTTTTCGGTCTCCGCCGAGCGGCAGCCTAACTCCTGTACGCCGGGTCTGCCCGGCCCGTTGCCAGGCAGGCCCGAGGCGCCCCACAAAAGCCCGTCCCACACAGACGCGGCGACCGTGCTCCACCGTCAGTTGGAAGTGGCTCGCCTGCGGCACTCCGCCGAGGTGGCGGCACTGCGACGGCAGATTTTGGATGCCCAAAAGGCAGCCACGCTCGGAGAATTACTCGGCACGACGACGCACGAATTCAACAACGCTCTGACCACGATCCTAAACTACGCGAAATTGGGACTGCGGCACCGCGACGCCCCCACGCGAGACAAGGCGCTGGAGCGGATTCTTTCGGCTGGAACCCGGGCAGCAAAAATTACGGCCAGCGTGCTGACCATGTCACGAACTGGTGCGGCTCGCTTGGAACCAACGAACCTGGAACTCCTGATCGAGGATGTGCTCGTGCTCTTGG
>CAIRDU010000252.1 GCA_903877395.1 uncultured Planctomycetaceae bacterium | reverse complement strand
CAGGAAAACGCTACGGCGTTGACGGGGACCGTGAGAACCTCGCGCCGGTTCCGTTTTGGTCTGCCGTGCGGGCCGGGCTTGAGTCGCTTGTGCGCAAGAGTCCTGCTTGGACGGTGAGCCTGTCGCTGCATGTGTTGCTACTGTTGCTCCTCATGCTCTGTGTCGTGCAGCAAAAAAAACAGGAGGGGCTCCGGCTGGACATGTCTTTCTCGCTGGCCCAAGACGATCAAGGCACGGATAAAGGAATCAAAATCGAGGCTCCGCCAGAGCCCGAACCGATGACCACACAAGACGAGGAGAAGAAAGAGGAGGTGCCGGAGGTTGCAGCCACAGAACTGCCGCCCGTCGAGCAGCCGCTAGCAACGCCGAGCGTTGCGCCGCCAGTCGAAGATGGTCAGGCGGCTACGGGCACAACCGCGTCGTTGGCCATTGGATCGGCACTGATGGGCCGCGAGCCGGGGCAGAAGAAAATGTTGCTCCAAGCATTCGGTGGGGGAGCTTCCACCGAGGCCGCTGTGGCGATGGCGCTCGATTGGCTTTCTCGGCAGCAGAGCAAGGACGGTCTCTGGAGCTTGCAGGGGCCGTATGCCGATGGTGGCTCGCAGGAAAACAAGCTGGCCGCCAGTGCGATGAGCTTGCTGGCATTTCAAGGAGCTGGCAACACGGTGCGCGATGGGCCGTATCGCAGTGCTGTGGCTCGTGGCTGGAAAGCCTTGCTTGGCAAGCAGCGGCCCGAGGGGTTTTTTGAAGTCGGAAAAACGCCCACGCATCACGCGCTCTATTCTCACGCGCAAGTCACAATCGCGCTGTGTGAACTCTACGGTATGACGCGGGATGAGGCATTTGCCGAGCCGGCTGCGCGGGCCGTGAAGTATGCCGTTGAGGCCCAAGGAGCCAACGGCGCATGGCGGTATGAACCAGGCAAGGACGGCGATATGTCCGTGACGGGCTGGTATGTGGTGGCCCTGCAAAGCGCGCAGATGGCGGGCATGAAGGTGCCGAAGTCCACGTTTGACCGTATCAATAGCTTTCTGGAACTGGTCGCCACTGACAAAGGCACGCGCTATGGCTACCGTCGTGACAACATGGCGAAACCAGCCGGCCCGATTACGGCCTCGGTATCGGCCGAAGGTTTGCTCTGCCGGCAGTATCTGGGCTGGGACCAAAAGGATCCGCGGCTGGTTGAGGGTCTGGAATTACTGGTCACCGAAAATCCGCTCGACTTTGAGAAAGACAAGGATTTTTATGCGTGGTACTACATCACGCAGGTGGCTCATCACGCAGAGGGCGATGCCTGGACGCGATGGAATGATCGGCTACGCGATGTTTTGCCAGCGAGTCAGGTAGCCAATGGTCCCGAAAAAGGAAGTTGGGATCCGTCGCTCGACAAGTGGGGGCATATCGGTGGCAGGCTTTACGCAACGTGCTTCTGCACGTTCATGCTGGAAGTGTACTACCGCCACATGCCCATCTATGCAAAGCCCCATTGACGGATCGCCTCATAGCCTACGATCGCTGCACAGTTGGAGAGATTGAGGCTGCGCACCTGAGGCCTCGCAGGAATCGTGAGCAGACTGTCGGCGTGGCGATCGAGCAGGGGTTTTGGCAGGCCACGCGACTCGCTGCCAAAGACGAGGGCATCGCCTCGCTGGTAGGCCACATCTGTATAAAGCCTGGACGCATGCGTGGAGAAAAACCAGTTTGGCTCGCGGCCGAGCCGTTGGACGAGGTGGCTCCACGAGTCGACCACCTCCCATTCCAGTTCGTCCCAGTAGTCGAGACCCGCCCGCCGGAGGTGAGCGTCGTCGATCTGGAACCCCAATGGACGCACCAGCCACATCTTCGCCCCGATTGCCACGCAGGTTCGGCCAACGTTGCCGGCGTTTGGGGGTATTTCGGGCTCGTAGAGAACAACGTGGAGAACGGGGTCGTATCGCATGGGGCGTATCGCCCGAGTGGGCTGGTCTGCTATCGTTTTGGAAAGGAAAACGCCGTCGGCGTTCGATAGAGTGTGGCAGCGTGAGTGTGGCAAGAGGTAGAGCCTTGGTCGAGATCAAGAGAAATCCCACGCGATCGGTGCAAATCGGTCGCATCACGATCGGTGCTGGCCACCCCATTGCCTCGCAGAGCATGACGGCAACACACACGCAAGACGTACAAGCCACGCTTGAGCAGGTAGAAGACTTGCGCCGAGCCGGGGCGGGTGTTGTACGGATTGCCGTAGACAGCAAGAAAGACACCGCCGCACTGCCGGCTATCCGCGAAGGCACGGAAGCCAATTTAGCGATCGACCTTCAGGAAAATTATCGGCTGGCTCTGGATGCGGCACCCTTCGTCGACAAGCTCCGCTACAACCCGGGCCACCTCTACCACCATGAGCCCACAAAGCCTTGGCAGGACAAGGTGAAGTTTATTGTGGATGTAGCGGCCAGCCACGACTGCGCCCTGCGGGTGGGGGTCAACTGCGGCAGCGTGGATCCTGCCAAGAAAGAAAAATTTGCCGAGCACGACTCGATCGGTCCGATGCTGGCAAGTGCCTTGGAGCACTGCGAGCTGCTCGACTCGCTGGGGTTCACTCGCTATTGCGTGTCGCTCAAAGACTCCGATCCTCGGAAGGTGATCGATGTGAATCGGCGTTTCGCCGAGGCTCGCCCGGATGTTCCGCTCCACTTGGGTGTCACAGAAGCCGGCATGCCTCCTGACGGCATCATCAAGACTCGCATCGCTTTTGAGCAACTCGTGAGCCGGGGTATCGGTGACACAGTTCGCGTGTCGCTCACCGTGCCAAACGCCCGCAAGCCGGAGGAAATTGCTGCCGCAGAGATGATCCTCGCCGATATTGCGGCCGGTCGGGTGCGGAGCGTGGTGGACTACGGTCTTTCGTCGCTCAATATCATCAGCTGCCCGAGTTGCTCTCGGGTGGAAAATGAGGCATTCATCGAGTTGGCCAGTCAGGTCAAGGAAATGACGGCCTACGCCAGCCAGCATGCCATTACGATTGCTGTAATGGGCTGCCGCGTGAACGGCCCCGGCGAGACTGACGACGCCGACCTCGGCCTGTGGTGCGGCCCGACGCACGTGAATCTCAAGCGACGAAGCCAGGAGCTAGGTGCTTTTCCATACGACGCAATCCTGCCGAAGCTGCGAGAAGAGCTCGATCGAATCATTCAGGGAATGGCGTGACTCATGCATATGCAACAGCTACCCATTGTCGATGCTGATCCAACCGAT
>CAIRDU010000251.1 GCA_903877395.1 uncultured Planctomycetaceae bacterium | reverse complement strand
CAACGAGGTTATCCAAGAGTGCCAACACAGCCTCGAGGGGATCAAGCACGCGAGGCTGGACGTGGAAGCGCAGTCTTTGGCAAGGAGTCAGGGCTTGAGGAATGATTGAGTGCTTCCCGTATTCGTCCCTTGCCAGCCCACGGACCAATGCAGACTCTGGCGAACTCGGGGAAGGTCTGCGTTGAGCGTGAAAACCTGTTCGTGCAAGGGTGGTTTGGAGCAATTTATCCTACGTTTATCTTGGCATAAGGATCCGAGAAATGCCTCGCGTTCACCCGAGTCGATCGCTCATCGCGGCTTCGACGCTTGTGGAAGGGCCGTTGACCGGGCTACCCTTTGGTGGAATAAACGAAGGTGGATCACAGGCTGTCACGGCAAAACTCTATCAACCCTTTGCCATCGCCTTTCTATTCTCACCCAGTTCTGCTCGGGAACGTTGCCGTGTTCACTTTCTACCTGCACATTCCGAAGACCGCTGGTGAAACGCTCCATCGCTGGCTGAATCTCGTCTACGGGCCGGAGCAAACGCTCGTCTGGAACCCGCAAAGTTTCGGGCTGCCCCAGATTCAGCGGGAACTGGCGACGCTTCTCGAGGAACGTCCTGGCGTGCAAGCTGTCGCGGGACATTTCCCATACGGCGTGCATAAGGCCCTCGGCGATCGGCCGCATCGCTACGTGACGTTTCTTCGTGACCCCGTTGATCGTTGGATCAGCGAACGGGTCCACCACCTCACCAAGAATGCGGACGACCACCTATTGAGAAAGTCGTTCGCCGAACTCTACGGCGATATCGACCTGTTCACGCTCCTGAAATCCACGATCACCGACGATGACGACATCAACTGCCAGTCACGGCTAGTGCGGCGCGGCCACTCGATCGGGTCCAACGGCCTCACGCGAGGCTGCGACCTCTCTGACGACGAGGCTCTGGCACGCTTCTGGTTCGTCGGACGCCAGGAGTCGTTGTCCGCGGACTGCAACCGGCTGGCAGAACTCTTAGGCTGCGAGCCGATCCCGCTGCCCGAGTCGCAAAATGTTGCCGGCCTCGGCGACATTCGGTCCGCCCTTGCGCCGGAAGAGATCCAGTGGATCGAGGGGCGTAACACCTCCGACTTCGGCCTCTGCAGCAAGGTCCCGATCTCCGCGTACTGCGTGACGCCAGCCCCGGCGGTGGACCGCGGAGCCTTGGTGGCGGCAATCCTGCAGGCGGCACTGGCCCGCACGAGCGAATGCTTCTTAGCACTCAAAGCCGATCGCGAAAAGGCACAGGTGATCATGGACCACCACGCAGCCCTGACTCATCTACTCCGCCTCTATATTGAAACCTAGCGTTCCTAAATACTGACCGTTGGATCATCTGGAAAACGCCGTGTGAGCTTGGCCGCGGTCTTTTTCGGACCGGCCGATACGCCCTGAACTTCAATCACTCAGCGGGCATTGGCACTGTCAGGAATCGCTCCACGAACTGGTAGACCACCACGTCCGGACGGCAGGCTTCCACGAGCGGCCGATCGAACTGCAGCCCGCGGTGCTCCACAATCACCGCCTCGCCAAACGTCTCGGCGAGCTGTGGATAGACGGAAATCGTGAACGAGTCCCGGTACCACAACACCTTGGGGGTGCCCGACCTGTCCGCCCGCAGCACGTCCACGTCGACACCCGCGATCGTGGTCCGCGTGTTGCTTTTGAAGTGGCCAAGTCCCTCCATCTTGAACTTCCATTCTCCTTCGCGGGAAATCTGCGCCAAGCCAAGCATCCGAGCCAGATCCAGATTGGAGCCCGGTCTGACGTACCACTGCCGCTTCATGTTGGACTCCATCAGCGGCACAAAAGGGGGAAACTTCGCCTGAATCCAGCCCATGATCGCGGGATAGGCCACCGTGAAGGCCCCTTCGATGGTCCAGTGTGTGTCCGCCTTCAGGAACACCTGCCGTGTGGCCTTGGCTGCCAGCAGCCCGGGCGTGAGGTCCATGAAATCAAGCCGCGACTGCCTCTCCCGCAGCCGAAGAGACAGTTGATCGAGCCGGCTCTCTCCGTGACTCTGGCCGATCCAGGCTGGCAGCTCCTCCCGATAGACGCGTTCCTTGTTGGGCACTGCGACTACGAGCATCGGAATGCCGCGCTCGGCGAGCCAGCGTTGCCGAGCTTCCATCACGTCGATCCAGCGATCAAGCTCCTCTGGAGTAAACCGGTCGAGCCCGCGGGCCTGTTCGATCGATCGCTCGCCAGTGTAAAAAAGCCAGCCATGGCGACCGAGCACGACCGAAGACGACGTGCTGGTCTTTAAAATCCGCACGCGGATCGCATTATTTGCGAGCACGAGCGGGTTGCGAAACCCGAAGTGATCATTGAGCCAGGCCTCGAATTTTCCCGGCCAGGCCACCCAGTTGGCCGCCGTCTGCGGCCATCCGGGCAGCACGTGAGGCTCGCGCATCTCGAACGCCTTCACGTTGCAGCCGATACCGGTGATCTGCCCGATGCCAGGCAGCACCATCAGCAGAATGAACAGTCCAACGCAGATCCGCTGCACGAGTGGATCGCGAACGAGAGGCATCTGCGGAGCGGCATTCATGACGGCACCCTATTCAAAACCGGTAGTAGATGAAGGGGTTGTACGAGAT
>CAIRDU010000250.1 GCA_903877395.1 uncultured Planctomycetaceae bacterium | reverse complement strand
TCCTTGGCGTTGATCATCGCGTGTGCCAAATCGCTCCATGCGGCCAGTTGCCGCGGCTGGGCCGCGATCGTTCCGCCATGCTGCTGCGCCTGCGCAGCCAGAAACGCAACGGCTGCTGCCTGTTCGTCGCTCCGCGGAGGCCTCGCAAAAGCTTCACGATACATCCGGTCGATGCGATCGTGGGTTGTGAGCGTTTCGTCGTCGAGCCACTTCTTGGCCCACAACGTGGCCTGCTCGCTCACAAACGGATCGTTCATCAGGGAGAGCGATTGGGCCGGCACATTGGTGACGTTTCGCCTGCCCATTGCCTGAAACGGCGTGGGCATATCAAACGCCACAAGAAAACTCGGAAGGAAATTCCGACGAATCTTCGTGTAAATGCTGCGCCGGCCGCCGCCGTCAAGCGGTCCGGAAGTCGGCTTGCCGCGGCCCTCGTGAGTCTCCGTGAGAAACACCTCAACGCTTGGGCCACCAATCGTGCGATCCAGTCGTCCTGAGAGAGCCAGAATTTTGTCGTGGATGGCCTCGGCCTCCAGTCGCCGCAGCGGATAGTGGTGCATCAGCAGATTGAGCGGGTCTTGCGCGACAGCCTGTGGATCCCGCTGGCTGGACATTCGCCACGTGCTGCTCGTGACGATCTCCTTCACAAGGCGCTTCATGCCCCATCCCTCTGCGCGAAAACGAACGGCCAGCGAGTCGAGGATCGCCTGCGATGTCGCGTCAGACGCTTGTTCGCCGAGTTTGCCAAAATTATCCGTTGTGGGCACAAGCCCGCGGCCAAAGAGATGGTGCCAGATGCGGTTGACGATCACTCGCGATACCAGCGGATTGGCGGCATCCAAAACGCGGTCAGCGAGTTCGAGGCGACCAGATGAATGCTCAGGCCACGCCGGCTGACTCAGCCCGTCGATCGCCTCCAGAAAACGGCGAGGGGCACGCTCACCAGGCCGCGAGGCCGATCCCTTCAAAAGCACATGCTGGTCGATCCCGTTGCCGTCTAGAATGGCAGGCGCAGTGGCCGACACCATCTTGGCTGCTGCGGCAATCTGGTTGCGGCCTGCCACGAGGCCCACGGCCGTCTCCAGAAGGCGCTCACGGGCGCGCGCTGCAATCACATTGGCTGCCGGGATCGCATCGGCTGAGCTTGGCAGCAACCGCGCAACGAGCGAGGCCATAGCCGCCGCATCCGGAGCGTCTGCAAGCGTGGCGCTTCGACACGCTTGCAGTGACATTGCAAAAAGCTCGCGGGCAGCCTGCTGGACGTACTGGCGGGCCTGTGACTCGGCGACTGGGCCATCGCCTGAGGCGCTCGCAAAAACTCCGAATCGCTGTGCCAAAAAATGCACCAGCGGATCGACGCGACGGGGCTGTTGCTCGGCGGCTACCACTTCGGCTACCTCGGCCTCGCCTGAGATCGCCGCAAACTCAACGTGAACCACATGTCCATTCTGCGAAGCGCTTGCGTCCCACGCCCGATCATGTCGCAAATCGTGCTGAATCCATTCCCATTGACCTTTGGTATCAACTGTCTTGATCGTGGCACCATAGAGCGGGCCATGAACCATGACATGGCCATCGACGACGGCAACGATTTGGAGGTGTCCGCGAACGCGATGCCAGAGCACGCCGTTTGTGATGCGTACTTTCGGCGTCCGCAAAAGACGGCCCGCGCGATCGATAGCGCCCTGCGAACCGGGTTCGCGTTCGCCCGTGGAACTGCTCTTTGACCACACCTCATCGCTGAAAGCGGCACCGAGGGCTTGCAACGTGATCGCAGGGGGGGCGGCGGCGGTCGCAGAAGAGAGCCTTGGCTGGCCGGGCGGGCGGGCGGCCAAACCCCACGCTGTGGAGTCAGATATCACCGCCGTTGAATTTTTGCCTCGCGTGTAATCGGCAAGGACGATTTCCTGCCCAGCCTGCTGCGTTGCTAGAGAAGTCGCCCCCGCTAGAGAATTCGCCGCCGCTTCCATCTCCCGCAATGCGGCCACCACCTCTGCCACCGCTGGCAGTTTCTGCATCCAGGCATCTTCGTGCGACGCGATGACATCTGCCACAAGCGGCAAAAGTTTCTGCCTCATATCGGCATCGGCGGCATCGAGTTGTGTGGCAACTCGGCGGTTCCACGCAATCGTTTCCAGTGGCACCTGCCTATAACTGCTCGACATCAGCATGCCGGCAATGGCGTAATAATCCTCGTTAGAAATCGCGTCAAACTTGTGGTCGTGGCAACGGGCGCACCCAAGTGCCAAACCCAGAAATGCCTTGCCAAACGTATCCACTTTGTTGTCGATGCGATCGGCCTCGTCCTGCGCAATGTCAACCGGCGAGTGAATCTCCTCGCCCAAAAACCAGAAGCCCGTGCCGACCACCGATTGATTTGCACCAGAGCGAGGATCGATCCGCGGATCTTGGATGAGGTCGCCCGCGATCTGCTCTCGAACGAACTGGTCGTATGGCAGATCGTCATTGAAGGCTTGCACGACCCAATCGCGGTAACGCCAGACATTTGGAATCAGAAAGTCAGACTCATGGCCGCGGGTCTCGCCGTAGCGAACCACATCCAGCCAATGCCTCGCGAAACGTTCCCCATAGTGTGGCGACGCAAGCAAGCGATCGACAAAGGCGTCGAATGCCAGTGGATCGGGATGGCTGCCCACTTGCTCGACATCGGCGGGATCGGCCGGCAGGCCTGTGAGCACCTCGCTGGCCCGACGCACGAGCACCGCAAGCGATGCTTCGGCCGCTGGCGCGAGCCCGGCTGCTTCGAGTCGCGCGAGCACAAAGCGATCAATGTCGCTGCGGCACCACTCGGCATTCTCAACCTTCGGCGTCGGCACAACCATCGGGGCCCGCCAACACCAGTGAGCTGCTTTCCGGCTGGCGATGTCGAAGGCCTCGATGGTGCCGGCGGCTTTGCCGTCATCGGGCCACGGCAGACCGCGACGCACCCACTCCTCGATCGTGGCAATCGCCGCTGCCGGGAGTTTGCCATCGGGTGGCATCTGCGGATCGCCGTCGTATCGAAGAACCTTCACGATCAGGCTCTCGTCGGGCCGGCCAGCAACCGCCACCCCCTCAGCGGCGAGAAAATCCGCCTTGGAATCAAACGAGAGCCCACCCTCGGTTTCGCCGGTGGATCGGGAATGGCACTCTGCACAGTGAGCCACAAAGATGGGCCGAACTTTTGACTCAAAAAAAGTGGCATCTTCTGAACTAACCGCGAGGGTCTCGCCTGCCGCCACCAACAAACACAACCACAATCACACCTACAGTCACACTTACACCAACAATTACACCGACTGTAACACCAT
>CAIRDU010000249.1 GCA_903877395.1 uncultured Planctomycetaceae bacterium | reverse complement strand
CTACGCAGCAACGCCACGATGCTCTACGGCCACATTGAAAATGCGTTTCATCGCACCGACCATCTATTGCGACTGCGGGCATTGCAAGACGAAACAGGTGGCTTTCAGACGTTTATTCCACTGGCGTTCCATCCAGAAAACACGCGCCTTTCACACATCCCGAAGCCAACTGCGGCAATGGATCTCCGGACCGTGGCCATTGCGCGTTTGGTGCTCGACAACTTTGACCACATCAAAGCCTACTGGATCATGCTGGGTATTGGCACGGCGCAAACAGCACTGGCCTACGGTGCCGACGACATCGATGGCACTGTTCGGCACGAACTGATCTACCACGACGCCGGTGCCACGACGCCCGAGGTACTCTCTGTGGAACACATCCAGCGACTCATCCGCGAGGCCGGCCGCGAGCCCGTGGAACGCGACACGCTCTACCATCGCGTTGTTCGTGATGGTGACGGGTGGCATGCCGCAGAGTCACTGGCTGCCAACTGAACCCTGCAAACGCACGTTGGATGGCATGGTGAAGCGAGGCGTCAGCCGACCTGTCCCAGACCGAGCGTTTCGCCCCAGCGATCCAGAATCAGTTCCTTGAGCCGCTGGAGCGATTCGTCGGCCAGTGCTGGATCGTGGTCGTAGAGTTCAATCGCATCGCGGCGGGCTTCAGCTACAACCGAGGCATCTCTCAAAAGATCGGCTAGATACATCGGCGGTGCGCCGCTTTGGCGGGTGCCCACCAAATCGCCTGGGCCCCGCAGGCGTAAATCCTGCTCGGCCAGCTTGAAGCCGTCGGTGGTCGCAATAAACGCATCGATACGAGGGTGAGACTGCTCGGCAGACGCAATAACGGCCCCGCATATTCCCTGCACACCTCCGCGCGCCACGCGGCCACGCAGTTGATGGAGCTGTGCGAGGCCAAAGCTGTCGGCATCTAGAATCGTCATGAGCGTGGCCGCTGGCACATCAATCCCGACTTCAATTACGCTCGTGGCCACGAGCACATCCAGCTCTCCAGCACGAAAATCTTCCATAATAGACTGCTTCTGTTTGGCAGAGAGCCGACCGTGTACCAGTCCAAGCCGAAAAGCTTCCAGCGGCCCATTGGAGAGATTTTCAAACGCGCTGGAAATGCTTTCAAGCCCTCGTTTCGACTCTTCAACCGCCGGCACGACGACATAACCTTGCCGCCCCTCGCGAAGCTTCTTGCGAAAAAAATCCCACCACGCATCCAGTTGCTCTGGACCGACGCGGTAGGTACCCACCGGCTGGCGTCCAGGTGGTTGTTCGTCCAGCGTGGAAACATCCAGATCCCCGTAGACCGCATGGGCGATGGTTCGCGGGATCGGCGTGGCCGTCATTAAGAGCGTGTGCGGATCTGCCTGATCCTGCTGCAGCGTGCCTCGCTGCACAACGCCAAAGCGGTGCTGCTCGTCAATCACCACGAGTCCAAGGTTTTTAAATCGAGCCGAACCGCATACCAGTGCCTGCGTGCCCACGACAATCTGGGCTTCGCCAGAGGCAATACGATCGATCGCTGCCTGCCGCCGCTTTGTCGGCTGCCCGCCGACGAGCAATTCCAGATTCACGTGACTCCCCTTCAGGAGCCGTTCCAGCGTTGCCATGTGCTGCCGTGCAAGCAACTCTGTGGGGGCCATCAGTGCGGCCTGATATGACATCCCGCCCGCTTCACCAACTTGGGCACCAGCAACATCGGTGTCGTCTGGCACGGATGAAGCCACTTTTGTGGCCACGGTAGCCAGCAGGGCATAGATTGCAACGGCGGTCTTTCCGCTCCCTACATCTCCTTGGAGGAGCCTGTTCATCGGCTGGGTCCGTGCCAGATCGGCTGCGATCTCTCCGCACACGCGTCGCTGCGCAGCGGTGAAGTTAAATCCGAATCGCTGCCGGATCCGACTATCCAGCTTTGCATTGATGGGCAACGCGGGCGCAGCGTGTCGTGTTTCTTTCTGGCTGTGGTGCATGCGGAGTGCCACCTGCAACATAAAGAGCTCCTGATAGACAAACCGTCGTCGTGAGGCTGCCATCGTTGCAACACTCGTTGGAAAATGGATCTCGCGAAAAGCGTCGGCGATTGGCAGCAGCGACTTGGCGGCCAGCATGGCCGCGGGAAATGCTTCGGGCACAAGATCACCAGCGTGATCGATCGCTGCTCGGACGGCCAGTCGCACATCCGACTGGCGAACGCCGTCGGCCAGCGGATAGACAGCCAGCCACTCCTCTTTTCCCTGCTCCTCGCCGTCCGCGCAGACACGCACTTCGGGATGCGTCATTTCCCAGACATGCCCTACTCTTTTGGGCACACTGGCCAACACAACCCGCATGCCGACACTCAATTTTTTTGCCATAAATGGCATATTAAACCAGACCCCACGCACGCTCCCGTCCTTGCCTTTGACAAGCACCGTGAGCATCTGCTGGCCTCGCGACGTTGTGCGGGACGCAATGTCCATCACGACACCGGACACCGCCGCATGCTCTCCCTCGGAAAGTTCGGTGAAGGCGTGGGCACCGCTAAAATCCTTGTACTCTCGCGGAAAATGAATGAGCGCATCGCGGGCCGTGACAAGACCGAGTGGCTGGAGTCGCTGGGCTCGCGTTGTGCCAACGCCCGGGAGCCGTTCTAGATGCGTGGAGATACTGCGATCACCCCGAAACCGATCTGCGTGGGCAAGGCATTGGGGAGTGGATGGTTCCGGCGATGCAGCGGCCGAGTGGGTGGAGTCCATTGCACAAGTGTATCGGGAAAGAGGGCCAAAACTGCGGGGCTTCGGCTGATGCCGTTTTTGAAGGCCTCCTCCTACCGAGAATTCGAACGGCTCCGGGCGAGCAGGGGCTGGTAGGCAGCCACTGCCAACTCATCGCAGCGTTCGTTCTCGGCGTGTCCCGCGTGGCCGGCCACGTGGGTAAAAACTACATCGTGCGTGGACGCCAGACGATCCAACTCGCGCCACAGGTCTTCGTTTTTGATCGGCACCAGTCGGCCACCGTCTTTCCGCTTCCAGCCCTGAAGCTTCCACTTCGGCAGCCATTCCAAAAGACCTGTGCCAACGTAGACACTGTCAGTGACCAACTCCACCCGTGTGGGCCGCTTGAGTTGTGCGAGGCCTTGCACGGCCGCAGTGAGCTCCATGCGATTGTTAGTTGACAGAGGCTCGGCTCCCGAGGCGACTGACTCTCGACCACTTTCTGGATGCCGAAGAATATAGGCCCAGCCACCGGGGCCTGGGTTGCCGCTGCACGCACCGTCTGTAAAAAGCACCACTTCGATTCCTTCACGATCTTTCTGTGCCTTCCTCGCTGAACGATCATTAGCCATCGACTTGACTCCACGAGTGTGACTTTCGAACCCCTGTTTCATTTCCGTTTGCCAATGAGCCGGTCGTCGCCAGCACCGCCGCGTCCGTCGGACTCCCGGGCGACGAACTGGGGGTCGGCAGCGATGAGAGACTGGCTGGAATGTGTCTCATCGGAAGTCGTACTGTGAATTGGCTTCCGCGCCCCAACTGACTCTCGAGGGTCACCTCACCCCCAAGCAGACGGCAGAGTTCTCGCACGAT
>CAIRDU010000248.1 GCA_903877395.1 uncultured Planctomycetaceae bacterium | reverse complement strand
CGTCGGTTTGGGTCAGGCATTTTATTTATTCCCCCTGGAGGTTTCTGTGAAACAAAGATTGACTTTCGGCTTCCTGCCCTGGGTTGCCGCCGCAGCCATCTGTACGGGCAGCGGTTTTGCTCGTAGCCAAGATGCTGTAACGGTTGTTCCTGATGACGGCTCGGTGCTTGTCGGCAATGCCGCTGAGATTGCAGATGCGGTTGATGCGGATGCCTGCACTCGGACGGTGCAGTGCTATCGTTGGATTACCGAGATGCGGGATGTGAATGTAACGGAGTGGTCGAAGGAGCCGCGTGAGCGGTCGTACACCGTCACAAAGCGAGTGCCCCGGACCGAGGAACGGAGCCGGAACTACACGGTGATGGTCCCCGAGACGCGAACCAAGACGGTCGACTACACCGTTATGAACAGCGTGCTAGAGAAGCGAACTGCCGACTATAACGTTCGGGTTCCCTACACCGAGTCCATCGAAAAGCCCTACACGGTCAATGTTCCCGTCAAGGAACAGAAGGCCACCAGTTGGACGGTGAAGGTGCCCTATACCGAGTGCGTCGATAAGTCGTACACGGTTATGGTGCCTGTGAAGGAAGAGCGAACGAGCACCTACAAGGTGAACGTTCCGTACACCGAGGAGCGGACAGCCACCTACTCGGTGAAGGTTCCCTACACCGAGTCGATCGAGCGGTCCTACAAGGTGAGCGTGCCCTACACAGAGCAACTCACAGGAAATCGGACCGTGGTCAAGCGAGTCCCTGTCAAAAGCACGAAGAGCGTGACGGTGAGAGGCGGTCATTGGGAGACGAAAGTCAAAGAAATATCCGCCAACGGCAAGTATGATGCCAATGGCAATCCCTGCTGCCCGAAGGTTGTCTGCTGCCGTTGCTGGGTGCCGACCTGCGAGACCCGCGACGTTGAGACGACCACGTGGACATGCGAAACGGAGCAGGTGCCCTACACCTACTGCGTCAAGAAGTACCGTGACGAAGATCGCACCCGTACTGAGTGCGTGAAGAAGTTCCGTTGCGAGGAGCGCACCCGCTCCTACACGGTGCAGAAGTCACGTTGCGAAGAACGGACCCGCAATTCCTGCGTGACAAAGATGGTGCCAGAAACACGCACCAAGCAGGTCAAAGTGCAGAAGTGCCGTGAGGAAGTTCGCACGGGCAACACCTGTATCACAAAGATGGTTCCCGAGGCTCGCACTCGCACCATCTGCGTGAAGAAGTACCGCACCGAAACCCGCACCCGCGAGTATACGGTGAACGTGCGAGTGCCCGAGAAGAAGTCGAGGGAAGTGTGCTCCACGGTCATGGTGCCGCAGCAGAAGAGCTGCACGTACAAAGTGACTGTGTGCGACAACGTTTCCGAGACCAAGTCGGAAAGCTACTCCGTATGCGTGCCCCACACCATCACCAAGCAGGTGCCCGTGAAGGTGTGCCGCAAGGTGGCTGTGGAAGTGCCCGCCGACAACGGTTCGGGCTGCTGCAATCGTGGCAACGCCAGCCCGGACTGCAAGAATTGAGCCGGGCTCCCACGGGCCGCACGTGATGTGTCAAAAGAGCGGGTCGGACGACGGCGTCCGACCCGCTCGCTTTTGTTGTGTAGCTGTTTACAGCACACTCTGATGTTCGGAGTGAGAGTCGCGTGCATACGGGCACCGCACCACCATGCGATTCTCATAATCGCGAAGGGGATTTTTTGCGGCGCTTTGACGACTATCCGAGCGTTTCTGTTTTTCCAGGAAACGTGCGTTGTTCCACGTCGTGTCGCCAGCGGGAGAGGCCGTCGGCAATCGATGCTTTGGCGTCGGCATAGGCACGCACGAACTTCGGCACGCGATCCATGGAGAGCCCTACAAGATCGTGAAGCACGAGCACCTGCCCGTCGCATGCCGGACCCGCACCGATGCCGATCGTCGGGATCGCGACTGATTCCGTGATGGACCGGGCCACGTCTTGCGGAATGCATTCCAGAACGACGGCAAACGCGCCGGCGTCGGCGGCAGCCCGAGCGTCTGCCATGATGGCATCAATGTCTCGCTGCATGCGGTAGCCACCGAGTTGGTGCACCGCCTGCGGCCGCAGTCCCACATGGCCCATCACGGGAATACCTGCGGCGACGATGCCGGCAATCACATCGGCCTGCCCTGCGGTGCCTTCTAGTTTCACCGCCTGACAACCCGTTTCCTTCAGGAGACGTGCGCATGATTCGATCGCAGTGCGCACGCCTAGATGCTGAAACGGAAATGGCAGATCGACCACGACCATCGCTCGCGCAGCGGCGCGAGCGACGATCTCTCCGTGATAGATCATCTGTTCGAGCGTGGCGGGAATCGTGGAGCTACGGCCGGCAACGACCATCGCCACGCTATCTCCCACGAGCACGCAGTCGACTCCCGAAGCGTCGACTAGCAGACCGGTCGGCCAGTCGTAGGCCGTCACCATCGTGAGTGGACGGCGGTTGCGTTTAGCAGCCGCCAGATCGAGAATCGTGACGCGTCGAAGCGATTGGGCCATGGGTGAGTGGTAACAATTTGTTGTGAAGGAGAGCGTACGGCCGGGAGAGTGTGAGCAACTCTCTCAGGAGAGCTATAGTATGCAGGTCTCTTCTACGCAACAAAGAGGGGCGTGAAACAAGTCTCTTTGAGTTGAAAGTGTGTTGAATAAACTATTGTGATCACCAGTAGGAGCACTCGCCAGATGGAAGCTTTTTTGAGGTTGCACAGGCCCTCCGTGAGGTGGGCCTGTATGGCTGGAATGAGGCGGGCCGATAAGCTGCTCTGGATCCTAACACTGGTCGCCTGCCTCTGGATCGTGCCGGGTATGGCTCTGGCCCAGGTGCAGACGATCTCGGCCGAACAGGGCAAGGGCCTTCTCATCGTAGATGTTGGGCCCGGGATGTTTCTTTTGAAAATAGGGGGCGATCTTTGGCAGGTGATGCCGGCCCCAAACGCAAAGGTTGAGGTGGTTGGCACGGCCAGTAGGGCAATGCTGCAACCAGGCCAATTCATCAGTTGCTTTGTGGCACTTGATGAATTTGGCAAGGCGACTGAATCGGTAACGAGGGTGACGTTTCCAGGGAGTGGCACGACTGGGGTTACCGCCGGCGGACTGGGCCTAGGCGAAGAGGGCGCAAAGCGAGTCAGCGGCAAGCGACCGGCGGGCAGCTACATGGTTTTAGGGAAGATCAAGGCGGTGAAAGACAACACCGTTACCGTGCAAGCAGGCAAGGAAAAATTTGATCTGACGGTTCCCGCTGGAATAGAACTGATCGTGAACACGCCGAACATTGGTTTGGCATCCAAGGGCGACACGATTGATGTAGAGGGGCAGTATCAGCAACCGGGGCAACTGCTTGCCTCATCGATCACCGTTACGCTCGCCAATCCACTGGAGCCACCCTCGAAACAAAAGCCGTCGAAAAAACAGCCAGTCGCTCCATAAATTCATCGACAAATCCAGAGTAGAAAGCTATGCAAAGGCGCGATTTCCTGTGCGGGATGGCGGCGACTGCGATCGTGGGCAGCACGCAAATAGCTTGGGCCTCCGATCGGGAGAAACCGTTTCGCGTCCACCAATGGCAACGCCACGAGCAGAATCCAGTTTTGCCCCCCGGTGGCGGGCCGTTTGATGTCGGTTGCTGCATGAACCCGTTTGTCGTCGTGCACGGCGACGAATATTTTCTCTTCTATGCCGGTGCTGATGCGTCTGATGGGCGACGCATTTGCCTTGCGACCTGCCCGATCGACCGCGTGACGGCGTGGAAGCGTCACGGTCCGCTCTTTGATCGCGGCGGACCCGGATCGTTTGACGAGACGTGGTGCGTCTTGCCTTGCGTCCACAAGTTCGGCGAGAAGTGGCACATGTACTACAGCGGTCGCAGTGCCGACAAAGGCGTTGGGCTGCAGGGATTTCGCGGCATTGGGCTTGCCATCAGCGACGACTTGCGCACGTGGAAGAAGTATTCCGACGAACCGGTGCTCTTGGGCGATGGCTTTGATGACTACCGAAACAACAAAGGAATCGCCGGTGGCGGACCAATTATTGAAGTGCCAAGTAGCGGCGGACGCACGCGATACCGCATGCATTACACGTTGGCGATTGGGAGTCCGAGCGCAGACCTGCTCGCCGATCAAGCAAAGCTCGCAGTGATCCTCGAAAGCGACGACGGCATTACGTGGAACGATAGGAAAATCATTCTACGTCCGCGGCTCGACGCAAAGTACGAAAATGCCGCGGTGATTGCGCTAAATCCGTGGAAGACACCAACTGGCTGGCGAGCAATCTACGCGAGCATTGGGACGCAATTCGGGGCCTACTCGATTTGCGAGGCCGCCAGCGATGACGGTGTCGATTGGTACCGCGGCAAGCCCGGCGAGAATTTAGCCATCGCCCCAACAGGCAACGGTTGGGAAAGCAAGATGGTCGAGTATCCGCACGTCGTTGTTGAAGCGAATAAACTGCGGCTATTCTACTGTGGGAACGGCTACGGCGCGACTGGGATCGGCACCGCCGTCGCAGAACCAATTTCGTAGCATGGCGTGGCCGCGTGCCGGTCGGATCGTACCATGCCATCGTGCATCAGAAGGAATTGAAACAAACAAGCGAGGAAGATATTCATGCCGCACGACACCATGGCACATCAGGAATGGTCGGTTCCATTTGGGCAAACGCGGGCTGTCAGCCGTCGCGATGCAATCCGCTCGGGACTCGCAACGCTCGGCCTCGTTGCGGCATCGCACGCGGCAACCGCGAGCGCCCCCCGTCCGTCTGCCGCCGTGAGCGATGCTCTTTGCGCATCACCCAAAAAATACAGCATGAAAAAGTCGATCAATTTGTGGGCGTTTCCCTATCCACAGCGAATGACACTCGAGGAATGCCTCCGGCTTGCAAAGAACGCTGGTTTTCATGGCATCGAACTTAACTACGATCTGGACAACGATCTTTCACCGAAAGCAACGGCGAAGGAACTCGCCGCCATCCGTACGCTTGCCGACCGGATCGGGATTGAAATAAGCGGCCTATGTTCGTTTCTGTTCTGGCCCTACCCACTCTCCAGTAACGACCCTGCTAAACGGGGCCGTGGGCTCGAACTCGCCGGAAAGATCGCCCAAGCAGCCCATCACATGGGCGTTGAAAATGTGCTGGTTGTTCCAGGCGCCGTGCACATCCCATGGCGAGACGACCACGAGCCGGTTCGAAATGACGTCTGCGATAAGCGAGCTAGGGAGGCGGTCGGGACGCTTGCCGTTGTGGCCGAGAAGCTCAAGCTGTCGCTCAACATCGAAAACATTTTTTTTAACGGCTATCTCATGACCCCGATGGAGATGAACGCATTCGTCGATAGTTTTGTCAGCGACCACGTCCGCGTTCATTTTGACACGGGCAACATTTCGATGTTTCAGAATGCCGAGCACTGGGTGCCTATTTTGGGGAAACGCACCAAGAACATCCACTTCAAGGAATTTACAAAGAAGGGGACCGACTACTCGCTAGAAACATTTCGCCCGCTGCTGGACGGCACTACCAACTGGCCGGCCGTGCTGGAAGCTCTTGATGCAGTCGGCTACGAGGGGTTTGTGACATTTGAGTATTTCCATCCCTACCCGCACTATCCAGAAGCGCTCATCTATCAAACCAACGACTCGCTGAACCGAATTCTCGGCACGCTTGTCTCAAGCTAACCCCTTATTTCCTCTCTACGAGAGGCCTTTGAAAAAGTCGTCCAGTTTGTCGTCTTCGGCTGCGGTGGCAGGTGACTCGACACCCCCGGAAAGAAAATCAAAACCAGGAGACGGCTGCTGCTTTTCCTTCGGCTTCGGCTTCGCCTTGCCTGGCGCGTCCTTACTCGCCGCGAGTGGTTTCACCGATACAACTGGCTCCGGCGTTTCTTCGGGGAATTTTTCTACAGCCTGTTCTGGCTCAGCGACCAGAAATTGTGCAGCGGCTTCCGGGGAGTCTTCGGAATCCTCCAGCAGTTCCTCAACCGGTTCTGCGAGCACTTCCACGATCGCCTCGGCTGGTTCTTCTGCGTGCTCCACCTGCAGATCTTCAAACGGGCCGATGGCTTCGTCCTCGGCAGCGTGCTGCACGCCCACTGCCACTTCGCCTAGATCGAGATGCTTTCGATGAATCTCAGTGGTGCGTTCCGTCGCGGCCATGTTGTACTCCACTCGAACCGTGAGGCTGCCCACGCGAACGGAGGCCCCGGAAGCAACGACTGTCTTGGTTTTGGGGGGCACTTGCACGTCGTTCAGGAACGTGCCGTTGGTGGAATTTAGATCCTCCACATAAACGGTGCCTCCCTGAGAAGAAAATTCGCAGTGCCTCCGGCTCACCCTGTCTTGCGGGATCCGAAATTTGACGCCTTCGCCGCGGCCCATAACAATCGGCAGTTTCACCGAATGAGCGCCCTGCTTCGCTTCGGGGGCAGTCACAATAAAGGAAACGATCATAGATTCCTCTTCTGGAGCGTTCTAAGCGATTTCAGACCCATTTGAGCGAGCAGCGGCCCTACAGTTCAGGACAAATGATTGCACACACAAGGGACTGAACCGATTCTAACTCCAGAACAGGGCTTTCCAACGGAACAGCCCAGCTTTCCCAGAAAACCGCAATTCTCTAGAGGGGTGATCTTGCGGCCACCCTTCTAGCCCCTATAATCGCGGGGTTTCGTGGCCATCTGTCTTTGATCGCCATGGCCTTTGCGGGTGTAGCTCAGTTGGTAGAGCACCACGTTGCCAACGTGGTTGTCGTGGGTTCGAATCCCATCACCCGCTTTTGTATTATCTCCCAGTGAATCAGTTGTTCGTTGCTTTCTTGTGCCCCTTTCCATCTTGGGGGCATCGTTCTGTCTGAGCGATGCTTTCCTTTGGATCCTGTTCGGAACCACTCATGTCTTCTACTGAACTGTCCGCCGACCCGACTTCCCCCCTCGACACTCCTGTTGTTGCCGATGAAGCCGCCCGTCCTCCGCTCAAACTCGATGTCACGATCGAGACGGTGTCGACGTGCCAGCGACGCGTAAAGGTCTCGATTCCGCGGGACGACATCAATCGGTTTCACGATGAGGCTATTGGCGAACTCATGCCCAGCGCGATGCTTCCTGGATTTCGGCCTGGTCGTGCTCCCCGATCCCTTGTTGGAAGTCGGTTCAAGTCGGAACTCTCCGACCAGATTCGCACAAAGCTTTTAACTGAAGCCATGACGCAAGCTGCGGAGCAGGAGAAACTCTCCCCGATCAGCGAGCCCGACCTCGACATCGGCGCCGTATCGCTGCCTGAGGATGGGCCAATGACGTTTGAATTTTCAATTGAGGTCAGGCCCGAATTCGAGATGCCCGAGTGGAAGGGGTTGTCGATCAACCGCCCGACACGCCAGATCGAAGAGTCGGACGTGGACGAGGCAGTCGCCAATCTGTTGCGAGAGCGAAGTCGGCTTGCGCCGCACGAAGGTGCGCCAGCCCTAGGCGACATGATCGTTGCGGACCTGCGTGTCTTGAACGGCGACACGCTGCTTTCGGAAGCCAGCGAACTGTCAATCGTTGTGCGTCCTAAACTGTCGTTCGCGGATGCCGAACTGAAAGGTTTTGACACACTCGTGAAGTCGGCCACGATCGGCTCGAAGGTCACAGCCCAAGTGACAGTGTCGACTGAGGCCGCCGTCGAGGATTTGCGAGGCAAAAAAGTTACTGTGGAATTAACGGTGCTGGAGATCAAAAAGCTCGAGATGCCCGAACTTTCGCCGGAACTACTTGACGAACTCGGCGGGTTTGAGACGCCTGAGGCCCTCCGTGCTGCGGTGAAGTTGCAGTTGGAAAACCAGATCGAATGGCACCGTCGCAGGCAGGTGCGACAGCAGGTGGCCAGCGCCCTGACTGCTTCGGCCACGTGGGATCTGCCGCCAGCACTGCTGCGGCGTCAAAGCCAGCGGGAACTGGAGCGGTCGATTCTCGAACTGCGTCGTAGCGGTTTTGATGACGACTCGATCCGTCGGCACGTCAACGAACTGCGTCAGACCGTGATGGCTAGCACCTCACGGTCTCTCAAGGAACACTTCATTCTGGAGCGGATTGCCGAGGGGGAATCAATTTCGGATTCGGCGGCCGATTACGATGAGGAGATTCGCGCCATTGCCGCGCAATCGGGCGAGTCGCCGAGGCGTGTGCGGGCGAGCCTCGAAAAGCGTGGATTAATGGACGTGCTGCGCAATCAGATTATCGAAAGAAAAACACTCGACCGCGTCACTGAAAATGCGAAGTTCACAAACACCCCTTTTGAATTCCCGAAGACTGATGTGGAGGCCGTGGATCACGCCGTCTGCGGTGCCTTTGTGGGCGCCGAGGAGATTCCGGAGGCGACGCATGCCGAGGCAGGTGAGATTCGTTCGCCCGCGCGACGATAAAAGTGGGCTTTATTGCTGAACGTTCGGGCAGGTTTTTCGCTGGCAGATAATTTCAAACAACTCCTACGAGCATTTTTTGAGAGTCACTATGCAGAAGCGTTTTATCGATTCGATGGCCTCGCGGTCGCCTGATCAGATCGCCGGGTCCAGTGCCCAGCGAGACTACCAGCGGCAGCGGCAGATGACCCTTGGGGATCTGCTTCTTGAAAACAGGATCATCCTCCTTCAAGGGGAGATTTACGACGGCAACGCCAACGAGTTGGTGATGAAGTTGCTCTATCTCCAGAGCGAAAATCGCCGCAAAGATATCCATTTCTATATCAATTCGCCGGGCGGTAGCGTGACAGCCACAATGGCCATTTACGACACGATGCAGATCCTCTCCTGCCCTGTGGCAACCTACTGCGTGGGGCTTGCTGCCAGCGGTGGCGCTGTATTGCTTGCTGGCGGTGCCAAAGGCAAGCGATTCGCTTTGCCGCACGCCAAGGTGATGATTCATCAACCCTACGGCCAGGTGGGTGGGCAGGTTAGCGATATTGAGATTCAGGCCGATGAAATTCTCAAAACGCGATTGGTACTCAACGAGATTTTGGCCCACCACACTGGTCAACCGCTTGATCGCATTGCCAAAGACACCGACCGCGATTGCTACCTCACTGCCATCGAATCGAAAGAATACGGTCTCGTCGACGATGTGCTCACAAAGCCGCCGGTGACAGCCGACGACGAGAAGGAGAAAGACTAAGCCAATGCCTCTTATTCCCTACGTCATTGAGAAGAGCGGCCGCGAAGAGCGGGCGATGGATATTTATAGCCGTCTGCTCAAAGACCGGATTGTCTTCCTAGGTTCGCAAGTCAACGATGAAGTGGCCAATGCCATTGTCGCGCAGATGCTTTTTCTTCAGTCGGATGATCCCAAAAGCGACATCCATCTCTATATCAACTCCCCCGGCGGCAGCGTGACGGCAGGTCTGGCAATTTACGACACCATGCAATTCGTGACCTGCGACGTGGCGACGTACTGCATCGGTCAGTGTGCTTCGATGGGGGCTGTATTGCTGACGGCTGGCACAAAAGGAAAGCGTCGTTCGCTGCCCAATGCCAGGATCATGATCCATCAGCCGCTTGCTGGCATGGAGGGCACGGCGGAGGAGATCATGATCCACGCCAAGGAATTCAAAAACGTCAAGCAAAAGTTGAATATGATCCTGCTCAAACACACCGGCCACGCGATGGATAAAATAGAGCAGGACACTGATCGGGATCGGTTTATGTCAGCGCAGGAGGCCCTTGACTACCGGTTGATCGACAAAGTGATCGAGAATATGGACGACGTAAAAAGCGCCGTGTAAAGCATTCTGTGAGAGATGGAGATTCATTCGGATAGTCGCGAAAGTATACGGTTGAAGCGAACGGTTTTCGATGAAAGTCTGAGGCGCAAGGAGGCGCATCATGGCCAGATTCACATGCCAAGCAGTACGGCAGGCATCTCTGCCAGCAGCGATGGCAGCGGCGATGCTGCTGGCCGGCTGTAAGAGCGACATCAATCAGCAGTTGCTCGAGCGCGAACTGCGGATGCAGGAAGATCAGATCTACTTGCTCCAAGATGAACTCCAGCAGAAGTGCGCCCGGTTGGATCGCACTGCTGGCGAGAATAACAGCCTTAAAAAACAGCTCGGAATTGTGGATGCCGATGCATCGTTGCCCTCGAGAGTGCACGTACCGCCTGGTGTGGCTGCGCCTGCACGACCGTTTGCGGGTCCGCCTTCGGGGGTGTCTGCGCCGATGTTCGTGCCGCCCGCGATTGGCTTGCCTACCATTGAGGTGCCGGCATTACCTGAACCAACAGGCGTTCCGCGGATCAAAAGCGATGTGCCAGGCGGGCCAGCCGAACCGAAGGTGCCCAGTGCTGGTTCCCCAGATGGCTTGCAATTTGGTCCTCCAGCAAAGTTTGAGCCTCCGACGCTGAATGGTGTGCCGCCGCTGCCCGATGAGCCAACTGCCAGGGGTGCCACAGCCCCTGTAGGCCGGCGGTTGTCTCACGAGGAGAGCCTCGCTGGCGAAGGCAAGATCACGCATCTTGTCCTCAATCCAGCGAGGTGCGAATGCTTCGATGGCAACGGCGATGGCGTTTCTGAAGGCTTGGCTGTCGTGTTCGAGCCTCGTGATACTGACGAACGATTGGTGACATCCTCTGGCGACGTGTCGATTGCTGTTTATGCACCAACCGCGCAGGCCGCCGTTGCAGTCGCCGACGGTGATGATCCAGCCCCGCACGCTTCCGACGAGGGTGTGTGTATCGCCACGTGGAACATTCCCTCAGTCGAGGCCGCTACACACTTCCGTAGAACCTCACGCGCCAGGGGACTGCACTTTGTGCTGCGGTGGCCCGGTCAGCCACCCGAGACCAGTCACCTGCGCGTGCTGGTGCGGCTCACAACATTCGACGGCACGGTGTTTCAAACCGACGGCACCGTGGCTGTCCACTAAAAATGGACCGCAGTGGTTACGCCTCAAAGACCTTTGTCTTCGAGGAATTTCAGCAGATCGGCAACGCGATTGGAGTAGCCCCACTCATTGTCGTACCAACTCACCACCTTCACGAAGTTGCCCAAGCCGATCGTATCGACTGCGGAGAAGATCGAACTGTGCGGATCCCCCTTCAGGTCTGTCGAAACGAGTTCCTTGTCTGTATAGCGGAGGATTCCCTTGAGTGGGCCATCGGCTGCCTTCTTCATGGCCGCGTTGATTTCGGCGGGCGAGGCTTCCTTGTTCAGAATCGCCGTAAAGTCGACAACGCTCACCGTAGCAACCGGCACACGAAACGCCATGCCTGTAAATTTCCCCTGCAATTCAGGAATCACGAGCCCCACGGCCCGCGCCGCACCGGTACTCGATGGCACGATGTTGAGCGCGGCGGCCCTCGCATCGCGGAGATCCTTGGCCGCGGTGTCAACGGTTTTCTGCGAGTTTGTGTAGGCGTGAACGGTCGTGAGCAGACCGCGGTCGATACCGTAGGTTTCGTGCAGCACTTTGGCGACCGGCGCCAGGCCGTTGGTCGTGCAAGAAGCATTGGAGATCACGTGGTGTTTCTTGGGATCGTACATGCGATCGTTGACACCCAGCACGATCGTAAGATCTTCGTTCTTGGCCGGGGCAGAGATGACAACCTTCTTCACGCTGTCTCGTTTGTGAGCAACAGCCTTTGTGGCATCGGTAAAAAAGCCCGTGCTTTCCACGACGATCTGCACGTCTTGACTGCCCCACGGGATCGAACCTGGGTCCTTCTCGGCAAAGACCTTGATCGTGTGGCCATCAACGACAAGATCGTTTCCCTCGTAGCTGACCTTCCCTTTGAAAGGGCCGTAGTTGGAATCGAATTCCAGCAGGTGCGCGTTGGTTTTGGCGTCGGTGAGATCGTTCAAAGCAACGACTTGAACATCGCCGTCGAGCCCATACTTCTCGTAGATGGCGCGGAAGGTAAGGCGACCGATGCGGCCGAAGCCGTTGATGCCGACACGAATAGACACAGGCGATCTCCTGAGGCGGGACGTCGAGGGGATATGCTGCTGTCGCGACGTTGCGAGCAGGCGGCACTGGGATGGCGAAGAAATATACACCGTTCCGCGGTGCCCACTCAATCCGCCCGCAAGAATACGGCTTTATTTCCTCTCTCAATCGCCTCTCGCGGTGCAATCGGGCTGATGATGGTCCTCTTGCTTGCGACGGCCGTTCGAGGGGACGTCTCGGTTCTGCCCAATCCAGTGGAAGAGACCAACGCCGTACTCAACTTGCCGCGCGGGGTGGTGTGGCTGGTGGATGACGCAGAAGAGACGGTCACAGACAAGGAATTGATGCGACTGCCACCGGTGGATCCGGCTCTCAGCAGTCCCTTGTGGCGAACCAGATGCCTGGCCCGCGCCTTTCCAGACAGGGTGGATTCCTGGCGGTCACACGAGCCAACAAATATTCGCGACCCGGGCCCCGACACGGCTAATTTCCCGAATAGTCCCTACACGCTGCCCCGCGGCGGGATCTATCTGGAGACAACGCCGATGGTCTGGACGGCGGCGAGTCGGCCTAGCCAGCCGGCATCATGGAACTGGGAGTATCTGCTGCGATTGGGTGTCACCGATCGATTTGAGTTTCGGCTTTTTTCAAATGGCCTTACCGCATCTCAGGCAAACTACGGCCAACAGGCCTTCGTGGGCATCGCCCCTTTGATTCTGGATGCCAAGGTTCACCTCTGGGGCGAGAAGCCCGAGTACATCCTGCCAGGCGCCGGGATTGAACTCTACGTGCAGACCGACTGGGCTAGTCCGCAACTCCAATCGGGCACGCAACCGGGAGTCGCCCTGCTCTTCTCTAACTCGCTTCCATGGGATATCGAACTGGAGTGGAACATCGGCCTCGGAGCGATCAATGGGCCGCAGTCGGGCAGCGTAACCTATCAAGAAACGCTCCAGTTTTCTTTTACCAAGCCAATCACAGACGACTTTCAGATTTTTGTTCAGGGGCTCGTCAATGGGTCGTCGCTCCCGCGATTTGCCAAGAGTACCGTGCTGGGCGGCGGGTTTGTGCGGTACATCGGCCGCCGCACCGTTCTCTTTGCCAGCTACAATACGGGCGTCGAGGCTGGTGCCCCGCCATCGGTAATCCAGGTCGGCGGTGCCGCGGCATTTTGAATTCTGTTTCGCCGAACCGCATCGCGACACGCGAGGCGGCCCGAATTCCACACCAGTTCGCTTCTTTGTTATAACCCCCACCATGCCAGCACCGGT
>CAIRDU010000247.1 GCA_903877395.1 uncultured Planctomycetaceae bacterium | reverse complement strand
CAACCGTTGGCCGCCAACTTTGTAGCCAATGCCGAACCAAATGTGCCCATGCCGAGCATGATAAATTGCTTGGCGATTGTGTGTGCCATGATATCTCAGCCGATAATCGGCTCCTCCTCAGGGTAAGCAGGCTGGTAGGGACGCCGCTCTCGCGATAATGCAACGGCAGCGGTGATGGGGCCCAGGCGTCCCAGCAGCATAAGGAATACGAGGACCATCTTGCCTGGATCGGAGAGGGTCGCTGTGATGCCGGTCGAAAGGCCGACCGTGCCGAGCGCCGAGACACATTCAAAAAACACTTCCAGAAACCACCGCGGCCGCGACTCCATCGGCCCACCATGCTCGACGGCGAGCAGGCCCACAATGGCGGCGATCGCCACGGCGATAAACAGCAATGCCGTGGCCGTGGCCCGCTCCACGGCCGTTTCGGGAATGGTTCGCTTAAAGAAGTTGGTCCGTCGCAGGCCACGAAAACTCGACCACGAACTGATTCCAAGCGTCATGAACGTGCTCACCTTCAACCCACCACCAGTCGAGCAGGGACCCGCACCGATTGCCATCAGGATGATTGCCAGGAAGAGCGTGGCGCTGGAAAGCCCGGAATAGTCGACGGTGTTAAACCCGGCAGTACGGCAGGTCGTGGAGTGAAAAAGTCCCATCAGCAATCGGGTGGGCAGCGGTTCTTGGACGAGCGATTCGTTCCATTCAAAGACCCAAAACGTCACCGCGCCAAACGCCAACAGCAGCGCGGTGCCAATGAGCATCATCTTGGATTGCGTGTGCAGTCGCGTCCAGAATTCGTCGCCGCGCCTGAGACGAGAAAAGATATCAAAGATCACTGGAAACCCAAGGCCTCCCACGATAATCAGAGAGCAGATCACAAGATTGATCGACGCATTCCCGGCCAGCGGCATGAAATTAGCATCATCGAGCGCGAAGCCGGCGTTGCAAAAAGCTGAGACCGAATGGAAGCAGGCTTTCCAGATGACGTTGCCGGGTGAGTCGGAACCCCATGTTGCTACGCAGAGCAGAACGACGCCAATCAATTCGGCCACGATCACTGTTAGCAGCACGGCAACCGTCACCCAGCGGAGATCCCGCCCCGACTTGATGCCAAGCGTTTCCGACACAACCGCCCGCTGTCGCAGTGTGGCCTGGCCTCCCAAATGAAAAGACACAAGCGTGGTGATCGTCATAATGCCCAAGCCGCCAAGCTGAATGAGCAGCAAGATTACGCCCTGCCCCAGCGGCGAAAAATCGTTCACCGTCGACCGCACCGTAAGACCCGTCACGCAGCACGCGCTCGTGGCGGTAAAGATGCCGTCCACGAGCGAAACCTGCGGGCGGTTTGGCATACGGGCCGCCGGGAGCGTGAGCGTCAACCCACCCAGCAGAATGACGATCACATAGGCGGCGGAGGAAACCCTCGCCGGATAGCTGACAAGCGATCCTGTAAATTGCATCATCGAATGCGGTGGCTCCAACTGCACCGTTGCAGCCAGCCTATACCTGTCCCTCTGCTATGTCTTGCGCTCTGATAGTGGCTCGT
>CAIRDU010000246.1 GCA_903877395.1 uncultured Planctomycetaceae bacterium | reverse complement strand
TGGTCACGCCGTGGCCAGCCGTGGCGTGAAGATTGCCGTGCCGGCAAATGAGCGAGCTTTTTTTGAAAACCCGCTGTCGTTTCGAGCCCTCGTGCCGAAACTTTCAGACGCTTTTACTGTCCACGGCGCCAGCTATGTGCGCCCGCCAATTCAGCCGATCGCCGTCGATCTGGCGTTTGAGAAGATGGATTCTTTCCAGTGGCATGGCCGCGAGATCTGGTGCACGAAAACGGCAGGCAACAGCCCTGGCTCAATGAGCTATCTGCTCATACAGACCGCCACGCCAGGGAAGAAGAGCGGGTGGCTCGCATTCACGGGCGATCTCATGTTGGACGGCGCGGTACTCCACACTTGGTTCGATAGTGAGTGGGATTAGGGATTCTGCAAGGAAATCTATACGCTGGCCACCGCGGCTGGCTATCTCGAGGGCTTCTTGCCGCTCACGATGTTGCCTTCCCACGGCCCGCCAATCCTTAACGCCGCGCCGCAGTTAACCCAGTATCAGAAAAAACTACGAAGGCTCGAGAAAGTCGTTCGACGTGGCTACGAGGTATTTACATTTGCTGGGTGCGATCAAGACCGCGTCTCACGGCCGACAGCCGTGCCTCACCTATGGCAAATCTCGCCGCACCTCTACAAGGTTCGCGGCCACGAATACTGGGTCAATTTTCACATGCTCATTTCCGATGATGGGCATGCGATTTTGATCGACTGCGGCCTCTTTGACCGGAAATTCCTCGACCGCATACTCGACGCCGCCGGCAAACGGCTCGGAATCAAGGCGATCGATGCCGTACTCGTTACCCACATGCACGGCGACCATTTTCTGGATGCCGAACACGTGCGAAAAACGCGCGGCGCACAAATCTGGACTCACCAGCGGGTGGTCGACCTCATCGAGCGGCCGCTCGATTATGATTACGACGCGATGATCCCTGCCTAACGCGAGCGGCCCACTGGCGACATTCAGAGTTTGAAAGTTGACCGAGTTATCAGCGACGGGGAGGTGATTCACTGGCGGGGCCACGATCTGGCCTGTGACTGGATGCCTGGACAGACCGAGTTTGCCTGCTGCATCCATGGTGTCATCGATGGAAAACGCGTGGCTTTCACGGGCGATAATATCTTTGGTTCGGCAACTGATCCAAATCAGAGTGGTCACGAGGCCGTGGTGGCCCGCAACGCCTGTACCGTCGAGGATGGCTATGGCTACGCGGGGAAATACCTGCACGGCATCGCACCCGACCTCATTTTGGGCGGCCACTCGTGGGCAATCGCGGATCCAAAGCCTCTGATAGACCGTTGCATGACAGCGGCGGTTGAGCTCCGCGAGGCGTTTGTGGATCTCACGAATAACCGAGACTACCGGCTGGCGTACGATCCGTACTGGGTTCGCGTGCATCCCTACCGTGTCCGGGTGACGCTAGGGGGCACGGCCGAGGCTGCGATCGTCGCAAAAAACTTTCTGGATGTGCCGACCGTCTACGAAATAAAGCTGGCCTGCCCGAAGGGGATCACAGTCGATCCGTCGGTGGCCGTGCTGCGTGTGGAGGCGAGCGAATATCGCAGGTTGCCGTTGCGGGTGTCGGCGGCCAAAGATGCCG
>CAIRDU010000245.1 GCA_903877395.1 uncultured Planctomycetaceae bacterium | reverse complement strand
TCCATGAGAAACGCTTTTGCTGCTTCGATCACCGAACTTGCCGCAAGGGACGACCGCGTCGTTCTGCTCTCAGGCGACATCGGCAATCGTCTCTTCGACACCTATCGCGATCGGTTTCCATTGCGATTCTACAACTGCGGTGTGGCCGAGGCCAACATGACCGGCATGGCCGCGGGCATGGCGCTCTGCGGACTCCGACCATTCACCTACACGATCACACCATTTGCAACGACCCGTGTGATTGAACAAATTCGCGTGGACATCTGTTACCACAACGTGCCTGTCACAATCGTCGGCACAGGGAGCGGCCTCTCCTATGCGTCGCTGGGACCCACACATCACTCCTGCGAGGATGTCGGCTTGCTGCGGTGTTTCCCAAACATGACAGTCCTCTGCCCGGCCGATTCCGCCGAGGTTGGGCCGGCACTCAAAGCAACGCTCTTACTCCCAGGCCCGGCCTATATTCGCCTTGGCAAGAAGGGGGAACCGGCCGTGCATGAAAGCCCGCCGAAGTTCGAAATTGGTCGTGGGATCGTGATGCGGGAGGGCACTGACGTCTGCCTGCTCGGCATGGGCACGATGGTGTCGGTGGTGTTGGAATCCGCAAAACTCTTGGCGGCTGAAGGCGTATCGGCCCGCGTGGTGAGCATGCACACCGTCAAACCGCTGGACACTGCTCTCTTAGCGGAAAGCTTTCGGCAGTATGCCGTGGTGGGCGTGATCGAGGAACACAGTCGGATCGGTGGACTTGGCAGCGCGGTCGCCGAATGGCTGGCAACGCAGCACGATGCCCGAGGACGATTGGTGTCGCTGGGAACTCCGGACACGTTCCTGAGTGAAGCTGGGAGCCAGCAATACATGCGGGAACGGTGCGGGCTGACGCCACATGCAATCGCACAACAAATCCTTTCACGGTACCGCAGCCCATGTTGATCGGCGTGGACTTCGACAACACAATCGTCTGCTACGACGATGTTTTCGGGAAGGTGGCGATTGAGCAGGGACTCGTGCCGCCATCGGCCGCATCCTCGAAGGCCTCAGTGCGTGCCCATCTGCGAAGCATTGGTCAGGAGGATCGCTGGACGGAACTCCAAGGATACGTCTACGGTCCGGGCATGATCGACGCTGCCCCATTTCCCGGAGTGGTCAAGTTCTTTGAGCGTTGCCGTGAAATTGGAATACCTCTGGCGATCATTAGCCATCGCACGCGTTTCCCCTACGTTGGGGAGGCACACGATCTGCACAAAGCGGCCTGCGACTGGCTGGAACGTTACGGATTTTACGACTCTCTTCGCGCGGGCTTGCCTGTGGATCGTGTTTTTTTTGAGGATACTAAAGAGGCGAAACTGAAACGAATCGCAACAGTCGGCTGCACGCATTTTCTCGACGACCTGCCTGAATTGCTCTCGTTGCAGGGCTTTCCCTCGCACGTGCGACGATTCCTTTTCGATCCACACTCCCTACACGAGCCGATGCCAGCTATCGACATCGTCACATCGTGGTCGGGGATGGAGACTTTGCTCGACGAAGTATGGACCAAACAGTGAACACCAACACACGCCTGCACGATCTTCGGCCATTGGTAGAACCGCTGCTCGCGGTAGCTGGCATGGGTGGACCGTTTCAGTTGGATGCTTTGCCTAGCGGAGGCAATAACCGCGTCTATCGTGTTGAATGCGATGGCGGAACCGCGATCCTCAAACACTATTTTTGTCATCCCGATGATCCTCGTAACCGACTTGCCGCCGAGTTTGGCTTCAGTCAGTTTGCGTGGACTGCTGGGGTGCGCAGGCTCCCTCGACCACTAGCATGTGATCCGCTCCACAGTCTCGGGCTTTACGAATGGATCTCGGGCAGAAAGCTGGGGGCCGGTGATGTGACAACGTCGCATGTCCTAGAGGCAGTAGCCTTCTTTCGAGAGATCAACCGCAACAAAATTGCCGGAGCCGATCTGCCGATTGCGTCCGAGGCCTGCTTCTCGATGGCTGAGCATCTGGCATGCGTCGACCGCCGCCTTGAAAGCTTGTTTACCATTGATGCGACCCGCCCCACGGGACGGCAGACTGCCGATCTCATCAGCAGTCGGATGCTCCCCCTGTGGACGCACATTCGTGCAAAAGTACTTGCCGAAGTCGTTTCAACTGGCTTGCCACTCAATCAGCCTCTGCCGGATTTGGAACGGTGCATTACCCCATCAGACTTTGGATTTCATAACGCCCTTTTGGCAGATGGGTCTCCAGCCAGCGGTGCCCTCCGGTTTATCGACTTCGAATATTCCGGCTGGGACGATCCGGCCAAGACAGCCTGCGACTTCTTCTGCCAGCCTGCGGTGCCTGTGCCTCGGGAGCATCTTGAGGCCTTTATTGATACTGCGGAGGCCATTTCCCATTCGAGCAACAGACTACGGGATCGGGTAGCTCTGCTTCTCCCTGTGTATGAGTTGAAGTGGTGCTGCATTATGTTGAATGAGTTTCTGCCGGTCGGCGAAATCCGTCGTTCGTTCGCCCTCACTGCCGATGACCACGAAGTCCGACAAGCAAGGCAGTTGCAGAAAGTTGATGCGGCCGTTACACGGTTGATAGTTCAGTCTGGAGCATGATCGCCAATTCGGAGCACGAGCGGCAGATGGCATATATCGATTTTCTCTCCGTCATTCACAAGAGCACGAAGCGCGACTACGTTGCTCGTGTCGTTGAATTCCCAAAGGCTGAAGCAGCCACACTCGCAAAACAGTGGGGTGTGGACTACTGGGATGGCGACCGCAAGACGGGCTATGGGGGCTATGCGTACGATGGACGGTGGCGGAAGGTTGCTGATGCAATGATCGAGCATTACGGAATCAAACCTGGCGACCGAATTCTTGACGTTGGCTGCGGCAAAGGTTTTTTGCTGTACGACCTGATGCAATCCTGTCCAGGGATTGAGATCGTTGGAATCGATGTCTCCCGCTATGCCATCGAACACTCCAAGGAAGAGACCCGTCCATTTCTCCGCGAGTGCAGCGCGGTGAGCCTGCCTTTTGAAGATGGCAGTTTTGATCTTGTGATCTCCCTCAACACACTGCACAACCTCTACTGCTACGATCTATACTCCGCCCTTCAGGAAATCCAGCGAGTAGGCAGGAAACACAAATACATTTGCGTAGAGTCGTGGCGAACCGAGGAGGAAAAGGTCAACCTGCTCTACTGGCAATTCACCTGCGAGATGTTCTGCACGCCGAGAGAATGGGAGTGGTGGTTCGAACACGCGGGGTACACTGGCGATCATTCGTTCATCTATTTCGAGTAGCTCGACTGCCTGAGAACTCAAGCCCTTTTTGAAACCCACATTGAAATCCCTCGCCGCAATCCTCGTCGAACAAAAACGGCCCCTCGTCATCGAGGAGATCGACGTGCCGTCACCAAAACTCGGGCAGGTACTCGTACGAGTGCTTTGCAGCGGCATCTGTGGGTCACAGGTCGGCGAGATCAATGGAGTGAAGGGACCGGACCGCTTTCTGCCGCACCTACTGGGGCACGAGGGAGCGGGCGAAGTTGTCGAATGCGGCGAAGGAGTTCGCACGGTGAAGGCCGGCGACCGAGTCGTACTCCATTGGCGAAAAGGCGCCGGCCTAGAGTCCGTGACACCGGTCTATGAATCGCGAATTGGCAAGGTCAACGCAGGCTGGGTGACCACGTTCAATGAATACGCCATCGTTTCCGAGAACCGCGTCACGGCCGTGCCGGCGGATTTTGACCTTGAGACGGCGGCTCTTTTGGGCTGCGCGGTGACAACCGGCTTTGGCGTGGTCAACAACAACGCTCAGTTGGCGATTGGCCAGTCGATCGCGGTTTTTGGTGCGGGTGGCATCGGACTCAATATCGTCCAGGGCGCGGCACTTGCCGGTGCCAACCCAATCATCGCCGTGGACATCTTCGACAACCGGTTGGCATTGGCGCAATCGCTGGGGGCAACTCACGCGATCAACTCAGCCACTGCCGATCCCGCCGACGCCATCCTCCGCATTGTGGGATCAGAGGGTGTCGATGTGGCGGTAGACAACACAGGCAATGCGGCAGTGATTGAATTGGCCTGCCGTCTGACTGGCCCCCGCGGTCGCACAGTGCTCGTCGGCGTGCCTCCACAAGACAGCGTTGCGGCGATCTCCACACTGCCGTTGCACTTCGAGAAGAAACTCGTCGGCTCGCACGGCGGCGAATGCAGGCCCGATATCGACATTCCGCGATACGTGCGACTGGTCCGCGATGACCGACTGACGTTCGCCCATCTCGTTGGTAAGCGTTACTCCCTGCATGAGATCAATACGGCGATCGATGACATGCGTACTGGCCGTCTTGCGGGCCGTGCGATTGTGCACATGGCCGGTGCTTGACAGGGTATAACTCCATGCAACAGGGCGGCGGGATACTGGTGGTGGGAGCCGACGGCATGATTGGCGCAGCACTGGCAGAACGCTTTGTGTCGACAGGCGTGAACGTTGTGCGCACCACGCGGTACGGTGGACGTGGCTCGCTCCCGCTGGATCTTGCCATTCATCCGGCGGGATGGCAGATTCCCGCCGGGCTATCCGTTGCGTTCCTCTGCGCCGCAATCACATCGACCAAAGAATGCTGCGACCACCCCGAGACGACACGAGTCGTCAACGTGGATGGCACAGTCGCACTGGCCAGCCATCTTGCGGCCGCGGGTGTCCGTGTCGTCTTTCTTTCGACCAACCTCGTGTTTGATGGCTCGGCCCCTTTCTCGCAAACAGATGCCCCCACGTGTCCCCGCACTGCGTACGGCCAAATGAAGGCGGAGGCCGAGCAGGGCATTCTGGAACACGGCAACCTTGCGTGCGTGGTGCGGTTGACCAAAGTGATTGGTCCGCCTCTGCCACTCCTGGCCCATTGGCGTGACTCCCTGAACCGAGGCGAACCCATTCATCCGTTTTCAGACATGGTGATGGCCCCCGTATCGCTATCGTTTGCGACAATGGCACTTGCCAGTATCGCAAAAACAAACGTCTGTGGAATCTTTCATGGATCGGCATCGGAAGACGTCACGTATGCCGAGGCGGCTCGCCATCTTGCAGATCGCATTGGTGCCGATTGCGATCTGGTGCAATCTATTCGGGCCGTGGAATCGGGCATCTCTCTGGAACACATCCCGCAGCATTCGACACTCGACGGCACCCGCCTCACATCAGAGTTTGGCTTGACTGCTCCCAGCGCATTGCTGGCCATCGACGAACTGGCACAATCGTGGACCAACCTCTGATGCAAACCTCCGCTACAAATACGTTCCCTTGCAGCATCTGCGGCCTCGGGATGGCTGTCGAAATTCCAGCATTTCGCGCGTTTCATCGGGTGACGTCTGACTGCCGGCCTTGGCCATCAGGCGGACGCCTTGGCGTCTGCAACGATTGCGGCGGCGTACAGAAGCCAGCCGATGCAGTATTTCTCCGCGAAATCGATGATATCTACTCAACGTATGCGATTTACCATCAGGGAAAGGGGGCAGAACAGGCTGTTTTTGAGCAGGGCTCCGGCCTCCCAGTTTCCCGTTCATCGCGTTTGATGGAGACGTTTCGATCGCACTGGGACATTTCGAAAATGGGCCGAATGCTCGATGTCGGTTGCGGCAACGGCGCGATGCTCCGCGCGTTTGGTCACGTTGCACCTGCGTGGACGCTGGCGGGCACCGAACTCAACGACAAGTATCGCAGGGAAGTCGAGGCGATTCCGCAGACCGAACCGCTCCACGTCTGTCCTGTTGATCGGATACTAGGCACATTCAACGTCATTACGATGGTCCACGTGTTGGAGCACATCATTCACCCGGTTGAGTTTCTAGCGTCATTGCTCCCGAAACTTTCCCACGGTGGCGTGGTGCTCATCGAAGTGCCCCACTATTTGGAAAATCCATTCGAGCTATTAATCGCCGACCATCGCTCTCACTTTACAGCGGCAACGCTGAGCCTCGCCCTTCAGAAGGCGGGCTACGAGGTCGTCATCGTTGCAACCGACTGGATTGCGAAAGAACTCTCTGTAATTGCACGCGTTGCGCCAGATGACCGCAACGCTGCGAGCGAGCCAACGGTCGCAGCCGCAGGCAAGAGCGTACAACGAGAAATCGAAGGCACGCTCGACTGGCTCAATCTCGCTGTGGAGGCGGCGCGAGATTTGTCGCGAGGAACGCGGATCGGGCTTTTTGGCACATCGATTGCTGGCACCTGGCTTTGTTCGGAGATTGCCGATGGGGTCGGCTTTTTTGTCGATGAAGACAGCAATCGTATCGGGGCGACCCACATGAACCGTCCGGTCCTTTCTCCGCAACAGTTGCCACCCAACACAACGGTGTTTGTTGGACTGCCACCGGCAATTGCTGCAGGAGTCTGCCAGCGACTCGGAACTCAAGATGTCAAGTATTGCCCGCCTCCTGCTTGATCCATCTTTCATTGCCACCCATATCTGTCAGCTTTTGGAACATTTCTTATGCGAACGGCCTGGCTAGCAGCGAGCCTCTTTTCCACCGGCTTCCTCGCGCACTGGCTGCTGTGGCGCATCGGAATTCCCCGCCGCCAGACGGCCGTTCTGTTAGCGATTTTCTTTGGCGTTCTAGCGGCATGGATGATCGCATGGTGGGCCGCTCCCGATAGCCTCATCGCACCGCGCACTCGTTGGGAAGGCCTGCATGTCTGCGTATTTCACACATCGCTCTCTCTGGCCTACATCGTTGCCTATTCGGCAATCGAAAATCGCAGCCCAAGCATGAATGTACTCACTTCCGTAGCCGACGCAGGCCCCTCAGGCCGCAACCACAGTGAAATTAGGGCCATGCTCGAACGCGAAATGCCAGTAGAAACTCGCCTGGATGCAATGGTTCGCGACGCTATGATCGTCGAAGACGGGGCAGGCTACAGGCTGGCATCGAAGGGGCGTGCGTGGGCCGCCGCACTCTCCTGTTGGCGGCGACTTCTTGGAATGCCACGCGGGGGATAAACCATATGTACGCCAACTCCTATCCTCTCCTTGCGATGGCACCCATCGCTGGACTGGCTGTAAACTGCCTGACGCACCTGATCGCAGCTCGTCCACTGGGTCGCAAAAGCCCCTACCCACCACTCATGCTGGGAGCCGTTTGTGGACTGTTGGCCGCCGCCAGCGTCTCGCTTTTCGTCATCATTCGGGATGCGGTCGGGATGCGGGATGCGCTCCCCCTTTTAGCCTTGAATGGAGTCGCCTATCTGGGTTTAGCCTTTTGCTATTTTAACTTTGTCAACCTCACAGTGGCTTCGTTGCGAATTCGTCTGCTGGAGGAACTGCTCGATTCGCCAACTCCGCTTGCGAAAGCATCGCTTCTCAAGCGTTATGACACCTCCAGCGTCATCGACTTACGCATTGACAGGCTCATTCGCGGCGGACATTTGGTCGAGAGCAATGGCCGTCTTCGAAGCGGGAAGCTACGATTCCTACTTGTCGCCCGCATCTTTGACCTCCTGCGATGGATTATTCTTGGGCAGAAATACTGCTCGGATCTGCGTATGAAAAAGACATCCGTGCCCCGCGAATCCAAAGAGACTTCATGAACGGCCAGACCCCAGAAATCACAGACGAATGCGATCTCACCCTCTTCATCGCTTGCTACAACGAGGAAGTTGGAATCATTCCCACGATCAAAACTGTTGTGGCTGCTGCTACAACAGTCGGAATCACGTACGACATCGTGATCATCGATGACTGTTCTGTTGACACATCGGTGGAAATCATCGTGGAGTTTCTGCGACTTCATCCCGCACTGCCGATCACCCTCTACGTCAACGCATTGAATCAGGGATTAGGATCAAACTTTGCCGAAGCAGCTTTTCGCGGACGGGGGAAATACTACCGACTTATCTGCGGCGACAATGTCGAATCACAAGACACCCTCGTAAGCATCTTCAAGCATCTTGGCGAGGCAGACATGATCATTCCCTATCCCGCCGACACCATGTTCCGTGGACCATTTCGTAGGTTTGTATCGTGGGCGTATACGGTGGTGATCAATCTTCTCAGCGGATATTCGATTCGCTACTACAACGGCTTGGCTGTGCACTTTCGATACAATGTGATGCGATGGCATTCCAACTCGCACGGGTTCGGGTTTCAGGCCGATCTGATCACGCGACTGCTCGATCTCAAGGCGAGCTACATCGAAGTGCCCGTATACCCTAACGAACGAGCCGGGGGCGAAACAAAGGCCTTCAAGTTTCGCAATATCTGCTCGGTCGCGCACACGCTGCTCGAAATCTTCGTGCGGCGCCTCGGCACATTCGTCTATCCGGAGTCAACCCGCCGACCGCTCAACCGTTTACGTGTGTACCGCGCTGGCGATCTCAGTGACGGTCATATCGTGACTTCTATTACGGACAAGGACGCCGACGCGACTCATTCAACTTAATTCGGTTGCACACCACTTTGCACCACCCTTAGACTGCCGCCTTGAATCGTTGGGCTATGACGCGAGATGCAGAAGCAAACAACTGATTTTCTCGTCGTCGGCGCGGGAATCATCGGGATCAGCATTGCTCGCGAACTGCGGCGACAATACCCGGATGCATCGGTTGTCGTACTCGAAAAAGAGAATAGCTACGGACGACACGCCAGTGGCCGTAACAGCGGTGTGCTGCACTCCGGATTCTATTACACGGCCAACTCGCTCAAAGCCCGCTTGACCCGCGAGGGCAACCTCGCCCTGCGAACCTACTGCACCCAACGAGGACTGCCGCTGAATCAATGCGGCAAACTAGTCGTAGCCCGCTCCCAAGCCGACTATCCGCAGATGGACGAACTTCTGCGACGGGGCCAAGCCAACGGCGTGCCACTCGAGAGCGTCTCCGCGGATGAAGCAAGGCGGATCGAGCCTAGGGCAAAAACATGCGAGCGAGCCATCTTTTCTCCCACCACCGCCACGGCCGATCCGGCAGCCGTGCTAGAGGCTATGCGAAAAGATGCTGCCGACGAGGGGGTACAATTGACGCTGGCAACTGCCTTCAGGCGACGCCGTCGCAATGAACTGCTCACCTCGCAGGGGGCTTGGTCGGCTGGCTACGTTGTGAACGCCGCCGGCCTCCACGCCGACCGGATTGCACGGCAGTTTGGCTTCTCACAACACTTTGTCATCCTGCCTTTCAAAGGGCTCTATCTCTACAGTGACGAGCCTGCCGGTGCATTGCGCACCAACATCTACCCAGTGCCCGATCTGCGAAATCCTTTCTTGGGCGTTCACTTCACGGTCACTGTGGATGGCCATGCCAAAATCGGTCCCACAGCGATTCCGGCATTCTGGCGGGAGCAGTACAAGGGCTTTCAAAACTTCAGCCCCCGCGATCTGGCCGAAACCGTTTGGCTCCAGCTAGGACTCATGTGCTTTGCCGGATTTGAGTTTCGTCGACTGGCCTGGGAGGAACTCGCCAAATACAGCCGCGCGCATCTGGCCTCGTTGGCCAGCCAACTCGCCGAAGGCGTGCAGGCAAGGAACTATACTCGCTGGGGCCGGACCGGCATCCGCGCCCAACTGCTGGACCTCCGCACCCGAACGCTGGAAATGGACTTCGTGCTGGAGGGCGACGATTCCTCGATGCACGTGCTCAACGCCGTCTCTCCGGGCTGGACCTGTTCGATCCCCTTTGCCCAGCACGTCGTTGCCGAAATCCAAAAGTTAGCCCGTTTTTCTTGAACCTCCCTCGCATGCCAACATCGCTTGGCATCACTCAGAATGGCTGCCGGACGCGCACACCTGACGAAGCGCGAGGCAACCCAGATTCCACTTCGGCTCGAGCCTCTGACTTCTCGGATGGGGAGACGTTTGAGGAACTGTTGTCAACGGTATGATACCGGCCTGGATGTTTCGTATTCTCGGCACCCAAACGGTAAAGCAGGCGGAGCATGATCGCACGACAGTCAGTTGGATGGACGCGACTCGACACCACCGCCTTGGCCTCACTGCTGGTGGTGGTGCTCTTGGCTTGGTGCACAGCCAACGCCAAGTGGACTGCTCTTCAATGGAGCCAGCCTACGGCCTACACAGAGCCAGACAAGGCAGATGTTGTCCATGCACTTGCCATGATGAAGGCAGGGGCTGGCGGAGAATTCGTGCCGCTGGCGTGGAAGGGATCTCGGGATCTTGGAGCCCCGTACGACGCGAACTGGAATGACTGGCCCCTCGTTGAGGAGTTGCAGATTGTTTTCTTTTCATTGCTTGCCAAAGTTTTTGGGCTGTTTGCCGGCCTGAATCTGGCGACCGTACTTGGCAATCTGCTGGCGGCGATCACATTTTATGGAGTGGCCCGATTCTCTGACTGTTCGACAGTCTCGGCGTTTGTGGCGGCACTCGCGTTTGGGCTCGCCCCATTTATTTTTGCGCAGTCCCCCTTCCATCTCACAACCGAATATATCTGGCACGTCCCGCTCTTTTTGCCGGTCTGGCGGTGGGCATCCAGTGAGCCTGGAACGACGCCGCAATCGCCGCGATTTTGGTTTGCAGTGGGTGTTGGCTTTCTGACTGGCCTGCAAAGTCCGTACTACACCAATATCCTCTGCCAACTCACGCTCTTAGGCGCGATCATCCTCTTCTGCCACAACCGCTCCTGGCCAGCTTTCAAGTCGTCCCTTGCCGTTATCGGCGCCGCCGCTTGTGCCTTCGCGCTGATGAACTTCGACACGTGGACGTACCGCGCTGTCCACGGTCCCAACACCGGTGCCCTGGTGCGGGAATACAAGTGGCTCGAAATCTATGGCCTCAAAATCGTGGATATGGTCATCCCGCCCATCACCCACCATTCGCCCATGCTGGCCGACTTCGCCGCCGCCCACCGCGCAGCCGCGCCGCTGCAGGACGAGGGCTCGTATCTTGGATTTGTCGGACTGGCAGCACTGGCGTTGCTGGTCGGAACAGCCATTACCGACGTTGTGCGACGCCGGGCTGATTCGATTCCGATGGAGGCTTGGCAGGTTCTCTGGATCGTGCTTTTTTTCTCGACCGGTGGATTCAACGCCATCCTCGGCTCGCTGGGCTTCACGCTCTTTCGTACCGGCTGCCGCTATAGCGTTGTGATCCTCGCGATCGCACTGATGTATGCGGCCCAAAGGCTCACCGCTCTCCAGCGAGAAACAGCCTCACACAAACCCAGTGGCTCGCTCCCGTTGGCTGCCTATGCCGCTGCAGCGGCTCTGTGTTGCGTGATCCTCTGGGATCAGGTTCCCAGAACTCCAACCGCTACAGCCACAGCCGCAATCGCTCGACAAGTGGAAGCCGACCGGGAATTTGCGGCCGCCATGGAAGCAGCACTGCCAGACCGGGCGATGGTTTTTCAGCTGCCGATTATGGAGTTTCCCGAAGCGCCAGTGCCCGGAGTGCCGCCGTACGACCACTTCCGTCCGTATCTCTACAGCAAAAACCTT